>CANGIC010000140.1 GCA_947453795.1 Flavobacteriales bacterium | reverse complement strand
TCCCTTCAGTCCTTTGCCGGAGATTTTACGGTTTTCATCAATGGCTATTTTCTTAGAGAGGAACAGCACACCAGCCCGCACATCTCCCGTCATACGGATGCTGAGTGTGTCTTTCATGCTGTAGCGGATCAGGCTGAACATCGCGCCGTCTTCCAAGGTCGCATTCAAGGGGACGGAAAGTGTGTTTTCTTGCTTTCGGCGGATCTTTACTTTTTCGTTGAGCTGCACTTCGCCGATCAATTGTCCTTCGAGATATACTTTCACAGTACTAGGCAATAGTTTGATCGCAAACCAATTTGGGTTGGTCACTACAGCGCCAACAGTCATGGAGATTTCCTTGCCTTTGATGCTGTCGAGCTTGAATCCGTCCATGCGCTCAAATTCCAAATCTTCATAGGTGGCACATGAGGTAAACCCCAAAATAACGAGTGTGCTTAATGCAATGCGGCGCAACCAGGTTCTTGGCATCATTTGGTCAATTCGGTGTAATGTGCGTAGAAGTAAGGAATCGTCTCGATGCCTTTGTAGTAATTGAACAATCCGTAGTGCTCATTCGGTGAGTGAATGGCGTCGCTGTCCAAGCCAAAGCCCATCAAAATGGTTTTTAAACCGAGTACTTTTTCAAACATCGCAACGATCGGAATACTTCCTCCACTGCGCACTGGAATTGGTCGTTTGCCGAAGGTTTGTTCGTAAGCAAGCGCTGCAGCTTTGTAACCCACGGAATCAATGGGTGTTACCGCTGCTTCACCACCGTGATGCGGTGTAACCTTCACGCGAACGCCTTTTGGTGCAATGGCCGTGAAGTGATCCATGAAAAGTTTCGTGATTTCATTGGGATCTTGATCCGGAACGAGGCGCATGGAAATTTTCGCGTACGCTTTGGATGCAATGACTGTTTTCGCTCCCTCTCCTGTATATCCTCCCCAGATCCCGTTGACATCCAAGGTTGGGCGAATCGATCCGCGTTCCATGGTCGAATATCCTGCCTCGCCGTACACATCTTCCATGTCCAAGGCCTTGCAGTATTTCTCATGCGAGAACGGCGCTTTAGCCATTTCTGCGCGTTCCTCATCGGAAAGTTCAACAACCTTATCGTAAAATCCAGGAATCGTGATGTGCATATTTTCGTCGTGCAATGAAGCCACCATTTTCGCCAGTACATTGATTGGATTGGCCACGCAACCTCCGTATAATCCAGAATGTAAATCGCGGTTTGGACCTGTAACTTCAACTTCCACATAACTTAATCCACGCAAACCTGTCGTGATGGATGGAGTGTCGTTCGCAAGCATGCCTGTATCGGAAACCAGGATGACATCCGCCTTCAATTTTTCGACATTTTCCTTGACAAAAATCCCAAGGTTTTCGCTGCCGACTTCCTCTTCACCTTCAATCATGAACTTCACGTTGCACGGCATTTCTCCAGATTTGATCATCGCCTCAACGGCCTTCACGTGCATGAACATTTGTCCTTTGTCGTCGCAGGCACCCCGCGCAAAAATCGCCCCTTCCGGATGGATTTCAGTCGTTTTAATCACTGGTTCGAAGGCAGGGCTTGTCCACAATTCGAGTGGATCTGCCGGTTGCACATCGTAGTGACCATATACCAAGATTGTGGGTAAGCGCGCATCTTTCGTCCATTCCGCATAGACGATGGGATAGCCCGCCGTTTGACAGATTTCCACATGGTGCATTCCAATCGATTTCAAGTGTTCAGCTACCGAATCAGCCGTCTGGTGGACACTCGCCGAATAGCTTGGATCTGCAGAGATGGAAGGGATTTTCAGAAGCTCAATAAGTTCATCTAGAAATCGTTGCTTATTTTCGGAGATAAAGTGCTGCGTTTGGTTCATTTTAATGGATTTTTAGTCTTCAAAAGTCGCAATTATTCGCTGAAAAATTGGTATTCGGCATTTTTTTGTCGAATTTCGTGCAACTTAATGAGAACAATCGCTGTCTTAAGCGTACTAAATAACATGCTATTATGATTTCAAGGATAACTCTGTTCGTTTGTGCTCTTGCATTTTCTTTCGCGTCAACAGCGCAAATCACTGTAACCAATACCTTTACGCCAAACCAAATGGTGCAAAATGTATTGCTTGGTTTCGGGGTTACGGCTTCCAATATTACGGTGAATGGTAGTCCGGCAAATGCCAACGGTATCCTAGGAAACGTATCCTTCTTTACCTCTGGAAATACAAACTTCCCGATTCAATCCGGGATGTTGTTGACGACTGGTAATGGAGTAGGGGCAATTGGACCAAACACGGTTGGTAGTTTTACGAATAATGTACCAGCAACGGCGAATGTTTCCATGGATCAAGCATTGAATTACATTGCGAACGGAACTGTAACGAATGGCGTTGTGTTAGAATTTGACTTCATTCCAGCAGGGGATACGATTTCCTTTAATTATCTTTTTGGTTCGGATGAATATCCTGAATTTTCACCTTCGACATTTAACGATGCCTTTGGATTTATCCTCTGGGGACCAGGAGTTTCAGGGCCTTACACCATGGCGGGTTATCCAGCAGGTGGATCGAATATTGCGGTCATTCCGGGTACGGCGACACCTGTAACCATCAACAACGTTGGTCCTGGAGCTACACAAAATCCAGCCTATTATGTGAGCAATCTGGCGAACGCAGCATATACCCCGAATGCCTTGCAGTACGATGGAACAACAACCTTACTTTCAGCAAATGCCTCTGTCATATGCGGAGAAACCTACCACATCAAATTGTGTATTTCTAATGTAGGTGACCAGGCTTACGATTCTGGTGTTTTCTTGCAAGCGAACTCTTTTAGTTCTGAGGCGGTTGAAATCGCAGTAGCAACCGTTTCTGGTGACACAAGTATTTATGAGGGTTGTACGGATGCAAACTTGATGTTCATCCGTCCTCAAACACAATTGGGGGATACGCTTATTATTACCTACGACATCGGCGGTACTGCAACGGAATTGGCAGACTACAACGACTTGATCAACCCGATTACTTTCTTACCTGGTGTGGACACCATTGCCTTAAACATCACACCACTGGCAGATGGAATTTCCGACAACAATGAGTACATCACAATTACGGCAATGACCATTTCATCATGTGGTGATACCATCATTTCAACTGGAACGCTTTACATCGTGGATTCTATTCCTATTCCAATTGTAGAAACCGATCCGCTCGTGCAATGTGCGAACGATTCCGTGCTGGTCAGTGCCTCGGCATCAGGTCTATTCCCACCGTTCACCTATTCATGGACGGGTGGCCAGACGGGAACAACGGCCTACTTCCCAACGATACAAGGGACAATG
Source organism: Flavobacteriales bacterium (assembly GCA_947453795.1). Classification (GTDB taxonomy): domain Bacteria; phylum Bacteroidota; class Bacteroidia; order Flavobacteriales_D; family Crocinitomicaceae; genus M0103. The sequence goes on along the minus strand of CANGIC010000140.1, from coordinate 3,500 downwards.
ACGGGATCAGTTGATTATTATGTCACAGCGACCAACTCGTGTGGCTATTCGAATACAGATACCGTTACCATTACGTTGAATCAGACCTTGATGGTCGATACCATTTGGATGGGTCCTGCGACCTGTCTGCCAACGGGATATGTCTCGGCCTTTATCTCTGGTCAAACTGGGGTGCCGTTCTATACATGGAATGGTCCAGGGGCAAGCAACCCAAGTTTCATCGATGCATCGGTGTGGGAAAACCTTTCCTCGGGATGGTATTACCTGCACGTAACGGACAACGTGTGTGAAGTGTTCGACAGTATGTTCGTTGACATCTTGAACCCACCAATTGCACAGTTCTCGGCAACGCCTCCATCGGGTTGTTCGCCTTTGGCTGTGACAATTGTGAATGTGAGTCAAAACGCGTCAAATTTTGCTTGGGATTTTGGGAACGGAACAACGGCTACGGTAACGAACATGGATCCGCAAAGTCAAATTTTCGCTGAGTCAGGGGTAATTCGTCTGATTGCATCTGAAGGACCATGTGCGGATACGGCGTACCAAGCAATTACGATCAGCATTTGTGGTTGTACTGATCCATTGGGTATAAACTACAACCCTTTGGCAACGGTGGATGATGGTTCATGCGAGTACCCAATTCCAACGGTAGAGGTGCCAAACGTGTTCTCGCCAAACGAGGATGATGCGAATGATTTATTCTTCTTGAACACAACGAATGCAACGTCAATTACCTTGACAATCTTGAACCGTTGGGGGAATACAGTGTACGAAAACACAGGAATTAACCCAGCGTGGAATGGTAAGGCACAATCAGGTGCTGATTGCCAAGAAGGAGTGTATTTCTACAAGTACCGCGTAGATGGATTGAATGGCGCTTTCTTGGAAGGACACGGATTCTTACATTTGGTGCGCTAAGCGTTTAAAATAGGATTTCTTGTCTTCGGGACAAGTGTAAAACATAAAAAAAGGGTTCCAAGTGGACCCTTTTTTAATTTATGTCAATACAAGAAATTGTTGTACGGATACCTCACTTTGAAAATCTCTTTGACCTTCTCGTAGATGATTTCCTTCAGTTCTTCGATGTTCTCTTTGTCCTGAGCTGAAATAAACACACATTGCGTATTGTTCATCTTTGCCATCCAGCTTTTCTTTAGCTCGTCAAGAGTGAAATTCTCTTCCGTGCGTGGTGTTGGATCATCTTCTTCTTTTTCAATGGGATGATAGGCATCAATTTTATTGAACACCAGAATCACTGGCTTTTCTGTTTTGTCCAATTCGCTCAAGGTCTCGTTCACCACTTGGAAATGGTCCTCAAAGTTCTCGTGGGAAATGTCCAACACATGCACCAACAAATCCGCTTCACGGACTTCATCCAAGGTACTTTTAAAGGACTCTACCAACTGATGAGGTAATTTGCGAATGAATCCTACAGTGTCTGTAAGTAGGAAGGGTAAATTATGGATAACCACCTTGCGCACGGTTGTATCGAGGGTGGCAAATAGTTTATTTTCTGCAAACACATCCGACTTCGACAATAAATTCATGAGGGTGCTCTTGCCGACGTTCGTGTATCCTACCAATGCAACCCGCACAAGTTGACCACGATTGCTGCGTTGAACAGCCATTTGCTTGTCGATTTCGCGCAGCTTTTCTTTCATCAAGGCGATGCGCGTTTGAATGATTCGACGATCCGATTCAATCTGTGATTCCCCCGGTCCGCGAAGTCCAATTCCTCCTTTTTGACGTTCGAGGTGGGTCCACATGCGGGTAAGTCGCGGCAACATGTACTGCAGCTGCGCCAATTCAACCTGTGTCTTGGCATGAGATGTTCGCGCACGACTGGCAAAAATGTCAAGGATCAAGATGTTGCGGTCAAGGATTTTACATTCCAGTTCGCGCTCAATGTTGCGCAACTGTGAGGGCGAAAGTTCATCGTCGAAGATGACCATCTCAATGCCATGTTCCTTGACGTATACTTTTATTTCTTCCAATTTCCCCGTTCCCACAAAGGTGCGTGGGTTCGCCATGGGCAATTTCTGCAAAAACTTGTTTATGGTAATGGCACCGGCAGTCTCTGCGAGAAACTCCAGTTCGTCGAGGTATTCGTGTGCGGTTTCTTCCTTAATTTCAGGAGTAATGATTCCCACAAGCACACAGGTCTCTTCGACTGCATCCACGGTAACATGTTCGTTGCTCATTATTTTCTCAGTTCCTTGACGTAATCTACGACAGCATTGATTGATTTTTTCTTCCCTAAGATGGGTCCCATTCCCGGCATGGCGTTGCGCCCTTCGGTAATGACTTTAGTTAATTCAGCATCATCCAATGTAGATGCACTCAGGTCAGAAGCACCGGAAGCGCCCAATTGTCCATCATTTCCATGACATTGTGCGCAATTTTCCGTGTATAATTCTTGTCCTGCAGTATTTTCTGTTTTCGGCAGATCCTCAGAGGCATCATTGTCCTCTACCGTTGCTTCACCCGAACAGGATTGAAGAACGAGTGCTGCACCTAGAATCCAAACGAAATGCTTTAGAACCATTTTCCTCCTAGTGCTTCGCGGAATGGCCACGGAATAGCTGCGATGATGATAAGTAATGCGATGGTATACCACAAGGTAATCGTTTTGAATTTCTTCGCCGGCTCGGTATGATTTTCAGCTTTCTTGCGTCCGATCGTCACCAAAACGATTGCGATTACCATCATCAGGATGTGCTCCATGCCGTAAAAACGGAATTTTTCTACCTTCATCCAACCCGCTTTAAAAACCACATTTTCGCTGGTAAAATACAACACCAATCCAAGCAGTAACTGGATGTGCAAGAAGACCATGGCAAAAAGATTCAACATCTTGTCTTTCTTCTCGTAAGTTCTCGATTTACCCGTAATTGCATTGATAATTGCGCCAATGAGTAGTGCTAGAACGACCCAACGAAGGCCGCTGTGTGTGTATTTTAGAATTTCCATTTTTTAGAATTTTTACAAAAATACGCAAAAACGCAGCGATGCACACGGAGATTTCAAAGTCCATCGATTTTCCGTAATTTCACGCACCCAACTTTTTAACCTACATCAATGCGAATAGCACTCCTTTTATCGGTACTACTCACTGTTTTTGCCTCTGCGCAAACCGTTCCGCTCAATGGAATGGCACCTTCTGAAGCACCCTTCGTTGCATTGCGTAATGCGCGGATCGTGGTGTCGCCCGAGAAGGTCATCGAACACGGGACGCTCCTAATTCAAGGGGATAAAATTGTCGATGTCGGTCTAATCGTTGTCGTGCCTGCCGGTGCTGTGGAAATCGATTGTGACGGACGCACGATTCTTCCGGCGTTCATTGAGTCGTGGTCGAATGTTGGGGTAAATGCACCACAGCCATCGAATGACCATTCAGGTCGTCCGCAACTAGAAAGTAGCAATAAAGGGGCGTATTACTGGAATGAAGCGGTGCATCCTCAAGTGCGTGCGGCAGATCAGTTTTCGATTCAAACAAAGTC
>CANGIC010000139.1 GCA_947453795.1 Flavobacteriales bacterium | reverse complement strand
GGAATGAATTTTAAGACGAGAGGATACCATGCATTTAAAATTGGAATGGGTGTACGCAATGTGCTCAATGAAAGGTATATTGACCATTTGTCACGATTAAAAAATAGTGGAATATACAGCCCCGGCCGCAATGTATATCTAAGTGTCAATTATACCTTCATTCACCGCGGAAAGAATTTCTATGCGCAACCAAGGTGATCAAAATGGAATTAAAGAAAAAGGGAGATGCAACTGAATACATCTCCCTTTTTTTATACAATCTATTGTGGTCTGAAGATCAATAATAGATGCGTCTTTGAACTTTTGTAATGTGTTTTGCTAAGCGAATCACTTGCTTGGTGTATCCGAATTCGTTGTCGTACCACGCGTAAAGTACAACATTTTTACCATCCTTCGAAACAATCGTTGCATGTGAGTCATATACAGAACAACACGTGTTTCCGATGATATCGCTCGACACCAATTCTGGGTCATAGGAATAGAATATTTGATTGACAAGATCTCCATTTAAAGCGGCTTCGCGAATCACGGCATTGACTTCATCAATGGAGGTTTCATTTTTTAACTCTAAACTCAAGATTGCCAATGAACCATTTGGTGTTGGTACACGAACGGCATTAGCTGTCAATTTATCCTTCAAGTCAGGTATAACCTTGGTTACAGCACTTCCAGCTCCCGTTGAGGTAATGACCATGTTGATGGCTGCTGAACGACCACGACGTGGCTTATTGTGCATGTTGTCCAACAAGTTTTGGTCATTGGTATAGGCGTGAACCGTTTCAATGTGTCCTTTAACCACTTCAAATTTATCGTTCACCACTTTTAGAATGGGTGAAATTGCATTGGTGGTACAAGAAGCAGCTGAATAAATTTTTTCATTTTCAATATCCAGCGTTCCTTGATTGATTCCGTAAACAACATTTGGAATTTCTTTTCCAGGTGCAGTCAATAGCACTCTTGAAACACCTTTGGCCTTTAAGTGACGAGAAAGTGCCTCACGGTTTGTAAAAACACCTGTATTGTCAATTACCAAGGCGTTGTTGATTCCGTAACTCGTATAATCGATGTCCTCTGGATTTTTAGCGTCAATCATTTGAACAATTTGACCATTGATAATGATCGCTTTATTTTCAAGATCTTCTGCAACAGTCCCTTTGAACGCACCGTGTACCGAGTCATTGCGCAAAAGCGACGCACGTTTAATGATATCAGCATCTGAGGAACCACGTGTTACGATCGCACGAAGACGAAGCTGTTGTCCTTTTCCGGCTTGTTTGATCAATTCGCGCGCGGCCAATCGACCAATTCGACCAAAACCATAAAGTACAACATCCCGAGGTTCAATTTCTTTCGCACCACTATGACCAAAGCCCGCAAGTTTACTGGATAGAAATTCAGATTTTGAAGAAAAGTTACTGTGTTCTGCGATCCATTCGCTGGCTAATTTTCCGATATCCAATTTGGCAGGAGCGAGGTCCATGTGCAGCAATGCTTCGGCAAGTTCAGAAGTGGTAAAAACATCAATCGGCTTATTCACCACCTTGCGCGCATATTCGTGCAAGTTAAGGATTTCTGAAATGGTAACATCCAAGAGGTGATTGCGAAACAATACAAGTTCAATTCCCTTGTCATACAACAATTCACCCACCTTGCTGCCCAGTTTAACTGCTGCTCTTTCACGCTCGATGTGTGACTTCAATTCTTTTTCGTAGCCAACTGCTGCTTCCATTTGTTTATTTGAAATTTATAGTGAATAGAAAATGATAAAAGCAAAAAATGCTGCCCACTTTCGTAGACAGCATTTTTCGTTTATCCTAAATATGCTTTCAATAATTTGTTTCTCGAGGTATGTCGCAAACGACGAATCGCTTTCTCTTTGATTTGACGCACGCGCTCACGAGTGAGGTTGAATTTAGCGCCGATTTCTTCGAGTGTCAAACCGTGGTTCATGCCAATTCCAAAGAAGAGACGAATGATTTCACGTTCTTTGTCCGTCAATGTGCTGAGCGAACGTTCGATTTCCTTTTGAAGAGATTCTGCCATCAATGCGTGGTCCGCTTTTGGAGAATCTGAGTTTGCCATGACGTCCATCAAAGTTCCTCCATCTTCTGAAGTGGAAAGTGGAGCATCCATGGATACGTGACGACCAGATACATTTAAACTTTCCTTAATTTTTTCTTCGGGCACTTCAAGTGCTTCAGCCAGTTCTTCTGCTGACGGGGGACGCTCGTATTCTTGCTCAAGGCGCGAGAATGCTTTATTGATTTTATTTAACGATCCAACTTGGTTCAAGGGCAAGCGCACGATACGCGCTTGTTCGGCCAATGCTTGCAAGATAGACTGACGAATCCACCACACGGCGTAAGAAATAAACTTAAATCCACGTGTTTCATCGAACTTCTGCGCTGCTTTAATCAATCCAAGGTTACCTTCGTTGATCAAATCGGGTAGGGTAAGTCCTTGATTTTGGTATTGCTTGGCAACTGAGACTACGAATCTTAAATTTGCGCGTGTTAATTTTTCCAGTGCTTTTTGGTCGCCCTGTTTAATTCTTCTCGCCAATTCAACTTCCTCTTCTGCAGTAATCAACTCCTCTTTACCAATGTCTTGAAGATACTTGTCTAACGACTGACTTTCGCGATTGGTAATCGACTTCGTAATTTTTAATTGTCTCATCTATCTATCTCTGTTTTTTTTGACAGTCATAATAACGCCAAATAAAGCGCAAAGTTACGCTGAATTTGTTAGTCTTCCCAAATATTTGCCTGCATTTTTTTGATGTCAAAATCAAAAGGCATGAATTTATAGGAAACTACAGTCCAAATCCAAAGTAGTCGCGTTTGCCACTTTCCGACATTACCTCGAGAAGAACACCTCTGTTTTGCCCATTTAACTTGGCCGTGAGTTGTTCAACCGATTCAATTGCTTCATTATTGAGCTTTAAAATAATCATCCCTGGTTGCAAACCAATCGATTTTAATTTTCCTGCATTTAAGGAAGTTATTTTTACACCGTAGCTGATGTTCAATTCTTTTAATTCCTTTGACGAAAGTGGACTAAACGTAGCTCCAAGGGCGAAATTCTTTGAGATTTCCTCTTTGGAAACAAGTTTTGTGTCGCCGTCCGAATTGCGCAATACCAACTCTTTGATTTCTTCGTCTCCATCTTTTGTACGAACGGTAAGATTAACTTTATCACCTGGACGACGCTTACCAATTTCTTCTTGAAGTTCAGCCACAGAATTGACTTCTTTTGAGCCAATTTTTAAAATGACCTCACCATCCTTCATGCCTGCTTTATCGGCACTACCATCGGCAACTACCTTGGAAACAAACACGCCCTTCGTGTTCGGTAATTTGTTTTTTTCTTTCAATTCTTGATTGATGTCGGTTATTTGAACACCCAAGTAGCCCCGTTGAACAATCCCGTAATCAATTAAATCACGCATGACTTTTTGCACCAAATTAACAGGCACCGCAAATGAATAACCGGCATAACTTCCCGTTTGAGAGGCAATGGCAGTATTTATCCCCACCAATTCACCACGGGTATTCACCAAAGCTCCACCGCTATTTCCGGGGTTAACGGCAGCATCGGTTTGAATAAACGATTCGATAGGCACGACATTCGGATTGGTGCGATCAGACAACAAATTGATGTTGCGTGCCTTCGCAGAAACAATTCCGGCCGTAACGGTAGATGTCAGGTTGAAGGGGTTGCCAACGGCGAGTACCCATTCCCCAATTCTTAAATCGTCACTATTTCCCAATGAAATTGGTTGAAAATTATCCCCTTCAATTTTTAAAACGGCAATGTCTGTAGAAGGGTCGGCACCGATTAACTTCGCGGTGTATTTTGAGTTGTCGTTTAAAATGACTTCGATTTCATTTGCATTTTCAATCACGTGATTGTTCGTCACGATGTATCCTTGAGAAGAAACAATAACGCCGGATCCCGAACCAGAACCGTATTGTTTGAATTCCCGTCCTCCAGCTCCTGGACCATAAAAAAATTCTTGAAAGGGATCACGTTGAAAGGTCGTTTGAACAACTTTTGTCGTGACATGCACCACAGAGTTAATTGTGTTCTCGGAGGCGGTTGTTAAATCAACACCCATTCCTGAAGTGCCGTCGAAATTTACAGCCCGAGCATGTATTCGGTTTCCGTCAATTACCTCGTCCGATAACAACGCGTAATCTGGTCCAGATAGCATTAAATACGCGCAAAAAGGGATCATTCCGCCCAACAATCCCAAACCAACAATTTTGAAGTTGTTTTTCATTTTCTTTTCTATTTACGGGTTCAAACTGCAAGATTAACGAATGAGTGCTTTTTTTTGTTAATCGTCCCTTGTTAAAGAATGTTAAGCTACACAAGAAAGCAATTCGTTGAAAACACTTAATTTCGTTCTGTAGTCAAAAATATGAAAATCCAATTTCACAAATATCAGGGAACAGGCAACGACTTTATCATGATTGATAATTTAAGTGGTGAGTATTCATTTATTGATATTCAACATGTTAAGCAGATGTGTGACCGACGATTCGGCATAGGTGCAGATGGATTAATCCTCATCAATTCGCACGATACACTGGATTTTGAAATGGATTATTACAATTCGGACGGTTCAAAAAGTTTCTGTGGCAATGGTGCCCGCTGTGCGGTGCAGTTTTTTTTAAGTCTGACTTCGGAAAAACAAGAATTTCATTTTTTAGCAATCGATGGCAAACATTCCGCTTTCATAATGGATAACGAAATTGCTTTGGAAATGTCACCTGTGTCAACAATTGAAACCATAGAAAAGGATTATGTCCTAAATACAGGTTCACCGCATTATATTCAATCGGTCACTAATTTGAACGAAATGGATGTTTTTACGGCTGGACGACGCATTCGCAATTCTTCCCGGTTTTTGACGGAAGGCATTAATGTAAACTTTGTTCACCGATTGGCTGCTGCGCACCTTTCTATTCGGACGTATGAGCGCGGTGTTGAAGACGAAACGCTTTCTTGTGGCACAGGAGCAACAGCTTGCGCCCTAGTCGAAGGTCTACATTTGGCAATTGGTGAACAAACCGTTCGCGTAGATGTGCTTGGTGGTCAGCTCAGTGTGTCCTTTACACGGACAGAAAAAAATACATTCACCGACATCCGCTTGCAAGGACCAGCAAGGTTTGTATTTGAAGGAGAAATTCATGTCTGAATTTAACTTCTCAGCCATTCATGAGCTGGATCAAAACGAAGCATTAGCGCATGGATTTTATCTTTGTGTATTGCATGCGGACAAGATTCCACCACACATTGGTTGTCTCATCGATGGTCTTTTTTATAGCTTAAAGGTCAACGGGAAAGATGAACAGCTCCCTGTTAATCAGTTGCTGAAAGCAATTTCACTAAAGAAGGTGCCAACAGTATTTGTACAGGTCGATACTCCTGTTTCGATTCGTCAAGTTGACGAAATATACGCAAGGTATCAAAAGATTGAGGTGGGGAAAAGTACCTGTTTATCGCCACTCGTTCAGCTATTTACGTGTGAAGATTCTGTTTATAAATTGTCACAGCTTTTGGAACATTTAAATCACAGTGGACGCATCAAGACCGTATTTAAAGTACATTTGACTGACGAATTTACGGCCATATCCGCATATTCGCTCGAAGAAATTGAACAACGTTTAGTCTATTTATCAGATGTTAAAAGGAGATAAAATCATCCTTCGAGCGGTAGAGCCCTCAGATGCAACGACGCTCATGTTGTGGGAAAATGACATGGACAATTGGAAGGTGACAGATACGGAAGTGCCTTTCTCCCTTCAAGGTATTATGCAATTGATTGACCAGCAACAGCACATTCGTTCGACAGGTCAATTGCGGTTTATGATCTGCGAGTTGAGCTCCGGGAATTCAGTGGGTGCGATTGATTTGTACGATGCCGATTTTCGTCACGGTAATGCCTCCATCGGAATATTAATCGGCGATGTTTCGGCTAGAAAAAAAGGATATGCAGCTCAGGCGATACAGCTTATGTCAGAATATGCAGCGAAAATCTTAGACCTTTACACTGTTCAATGTTCCATCCAAGCTTCGAATATTGAGAGCATTCAATTGTTTGAAAAGTCAGGATTCACTAAAGTTGGTGTTCGGAAGGATTGGTTTCGATTGAATGGTAAACGAGAAGATGAAATTATTTATCAGTTATGTCTAAAAAGAGAATCATAATTATTGCCGTGGCTGCGGTACTGCTTATTGGAGGTATTATTGCCATTCCCAAAATTGGCTTATTCCTAAAGAGCAGAAAAGAATCTGTCAATGAAAAGCAGGTGACCTTTTTCCTGAAAGAGAAAACTTCGGTTGAGCAATTGGCTTCCGCGTTGAAAGAGGCGGGAATTATCGATGACCTTGATGCCTTTCAGGATGTCGCTGAATACAAGGGTTTGGATGAATCGAAAATTGCCTTAGGTAAATACATGATTGACCCAAAGACACAATACAGAAATTTATTAAATGGTTTTACCTTAAATGAGGCAGGCAATGGTAATGCTGAAGTTGAGGTGGATGTAACATTTAATAATTGCCGTGATGTTCAACAAATTGCAGGCAAGGTCAGCAGAAGTATCATGCTCGATTCTACGGCACTGGTAAAACTTTTGACGGATCAAAAAACACTCAACAAATATGGATTTTCTCCTGAGCAATTCCCTGCGATGTTCATTCCGAATACCTACAAGTTGTATTTCGATACCGACGAATCTGCTTTTGTTGAGCGCATGGCTTCTGAATTTAAAAAATTCTGGACTCCGGACCGTATGATGAAGTTGCAAAAGATTGGATTGAAGAGTCCTTCTGAAGCAGTGACGTTGGCAAGTGTGGTGTATTCCGAACAATCAGTCATTGCCGATGAATGGCCAGTAATTGCCGGTTTGTACTTAAATCG
>CANGIC010000138.1 GCA_947453795.1 Flavobacteriales bacterium | reverse complement strand
TGGAATCAAACCAGTTACAACAACCACTCGCGCTGTATGCAAACCTGAAGTCCGAACCACAATTCCATCCTCATCCAAATAAAAGGTTTCATGGTATTGATTGTAGATTCGCGCAATCGGTTTTCTCACTGTAACCTCGATGGTCCATGAGCTTCCAATACGGGTAAAAACCTTCACGTCCTTGACTTCCGACATCGCGGAAATGTAGCCCTCTATCTTCGACGCTTTCAATGTTTGATGGGTTTGACCAGCGAAAATCAATCCTTTACGCACCAAGCGATCGTACAATTCATCTTCGGTCAAAAAGGCATCCTCACCCTTCACATGAATGACAATTTTTGGTTTGTCCATCGACCGCGCGCTATGCATATTGCAAGAACGCACCAGAAGCACAATCACACCCACAAAAAACAACACCCAAACGATTCGTTTTATCCAAATTCTCATGACAATGCCTTTGTTAATGGTTCAACGATCCGGTCGATGTCTCCTGCACCAATGGTTAATACCACACAATCCCTTTGCTGAGACAAATAATGAAGTGCTTCTTGAGCCGCTAAAATCTGTTTTTTCGGGGCCCTTATCGTTGCCAACAGATGGTCGCTACTCACCCCTTCAATGGGCAATTCGCGTGCTGGATAAATGGGCAAGAGCACAAGTTCGTCTAATGCAGAAAGTTCTTCTGCAAACCCCTCAAAGAAGTCGCGCGTTCGGGTGAAAAGATGGGGCTGAAACGCAGCAATAACGCGTTTTCCAGGATACATCAAACGCACCGAACTCAGAAATGAATGGAGCTCTGTTGGGTGGTGTGCGTAGTCATCAATGTATACCAAATTTTCTGTTCGAATGTGGTATTCAAATCTCCTTTTCACCCCTTTAAATGTCTTCAATGCTTCACGAATAACGGGTTCTGTCAACCCCAATTCCAAGCACATGGCGATACACGCAGCTGCATTTTCAGCATTGTGAATACCGGGTATACCCAACTGAAGTCTTTCCCAATAGGCATCGCGAATACGAACATCAAAAACAAAGAATCCGTTTTCAAAGTGCATCTTTTCGACAGAGACATCGGCGGACATAGATTCAATCGCATAGGTAATCGTGCGCGCTTTGGAATGCAAGGGCAGCCCCTCTTTCATGACAAGAAATCCATCGGGGTGAATCAATTCAGCATAGCTTTGAAACCCTTGTTTAAAGTAATTCACGTCCCCGTAAATGTCCAAATGGTCAGGGTCAACTGACGTAATAATCGATGCATACGGGCTTAAAGCGAGAAATGAGCGGTCAAATTCATCGGCTTCTACTACCGTATATTTGCTGGTGGTGCTTATGACCAAATTGGAGTCGAAATTTGTTGCAATTCCACCGAGAAAAGCTGAGCATTTCAACTCCGATGAATCTAAGATGTAAGCCAATAATGCGCTCGTTGTTGTCTTTCCATGTGTGCCCGCAACCCCTAATCCCAGCGATGATTGGGTAAGCATCCCAAGAACTTCCGATCGCTTGTGCACGTGGAATTCTTCATTTTTAAAATAGGACAATTCCCCCAAATTCTTGATGGCAGGAGTATAAATTACGAGTGTATCTGCCTTGGATTTAAATGCCAGTGGTATGTCATCGTTTAAATCTGAAAAATGCACATCAATCCCTTCCTCCTGAAGTGCATCGGTCAACACAGAAGGTGTTTTATCATAGCCAGAAACTTCCCACCCTTGTTGTTTGAAGTAGCGGGCAAGTGCAGACATTCCAATTCCACCGATACCTATAAAGTACGCGCGTTTGAACACTCTGATTGGGTTTACACTGGTTGAATTCATTTCTTCCGTAAAATGCGTTCAACTTCATCTACAATTTCACTTGTCGCATTTGGTTTTCCCAGGGAATGTATGGCAAGTGCCAAGGCCTTACACTTCTCTTGATTGGCCAGTAATTGCAAGGTGTCTTCAATTAAACTTTCGGGAGCATCTACATCTTTAATCAATACTGCTGCCTGCTTATCCACCAGTGCCATCGCATTTTTCGTTTGATGGTCCTCAGCCACATTGGGAGACGGCACCAAGACGACTGGCTTACCGATGATGCACAACTCCGACACAGAAATGGCACCAGCGCGCGACACGATAAGATCAGCCATGGCATAGGCGTAGTCCATGCGTTCAATAAATTCAACGAGGTGGATGTTTTCTGCATGTTGATCAGCGAGTTCAGATTTCAAAGCTGAGTAATACAATTTACCCGATTGCCACAGTACCTGAACATCGGAATCTTTTAGCTTTTGATAAGCGTTCACCACCGAGCGGTTCAAAGTTCTTGCACCAAGACTACCACCGATAATGAGTACAATTGGTTTTGCGGGATCCATGTGGTAATACGCACAGGCCTCCTCGCGTTTGTTGGCGATATCGACCATTTCCTTGCGCACAGGATTCCCCGTCAACACGATTTTTTCTTTTGGAAAAAACCGATCGAGGCCATCGTAGGCCGTGCAAATCGAATGAACAGATTTGGCTAGCATTTTATTTGTCTTTCCAGGAAAGCCATTTTGCTCTTGAATGAGCGTTGGAATTTTTAGATAGGTTGCCGCCTTCAAGGTAGGTCCACTGGCATAACCACCAACACCAATCACCACCTCCGGTTGAAATGACTTGAGCAGCTTTCGTGCTTTCAACAAGCTTCCTATAATTTTAAAGGGCAGCAAAAAATTCGAAAAAGTAAATTTGCGCTGAAACCCAGCGATTGGCAGTCCAACTATGTTATATCCAGCTGCTGGCACCTTTTCCATTTCCATTTTTCCCAATGCACCCACGAAGAGAATTTCCGCATTCGGATTTCGTCTTTTTATTTCATCGGCGATCGCCACTGCCGGGAAAATATGTCCCCCTGTGCCACCTCCTGAGATCACTACTCTTTTCACACTCATGCCGCAACAATGTCATTTTCAGTAACTAATTCGCTTTCCGATGGCATGTCCAAACGACTGGCGATACTTTGCACAATACCGATGGCCACACAAGTCATGATCAACGCGGATCCCCCCATAGCCAATAAGGGCATATTTTGACCTGTAACTGGAAAAATCCCTGTACACACCAGCATGTTTACTGAAGCTTGTGTGAGCAGTAGAATTCCAATAGAAAGACAGGCATAGGTTTCAAATAGTCGATCTGTTTTTAGCGCAATCCGAATAATGCGGTACAGTAAAATCAAATATAGCAGCACCAAGAATATGGCGGAGATGGACCCGAATTCCTCGACAAAACTGGCGTAATAGAAATCGGCATAGGCCTCAGGCAAGTACTCCTTTAATTTTCCATCACCAACCCCTTGTCCGAAGATACTTCCATGATAGATGGCAAGTTCGGCATTGAGGGACTGTGCGTTCGCCAATACATCGGTATCGTTTTCCATTTTATTGAGCATCCTATTTTTCCAGGTATCGAAGCGTGGAAGAATACCCAAGTCGGGCGCTGCCAAGTGGAGCATGACCAAAAGGAATCCAGCAGCGATGCCTGCACCAACCACAGTAAACAATTTCATCAATGGAACTTTACCGATAAACATGACCGTTAATGCAATCACAAAAACGATGGCCGCTGTCGAAAAATTATCTTTCAAAATCAATCCACAAATACCGATTACGGGCAACAACACAGGCCAAAATCCACCTCGCCATTTATCGAGGAGGTCTTGTTTTTTCACCAACATGCGGGAAAGATAAATCAAGAGGGCCAACTTCGCGAAGTCAGAAGATTGAAAGGTCAATCCCACGAATGGAATTTTTATCCACCGTCCTGCGCCATTCACTTTGGTTGGAAAAAGCAAAGTAAAGACCATCAATGCAATCGCCAAGTAAAAGGCAAACTTAGACAGTTGGGCAATGTATTTTGGGTCACGTCGATGAATCAAGAACATAACGATGAAACCGATGACCACATACAAGAAATGCTTAAACAGGTATTTAAACGGAGTCCCTCCTTCAATTTTTACAAGAATAGGTACAAAACTATAGACACTCACCAAGGAGAAGGAGAGCATAAGCAGCGTAATAATCCAAATCACGCGGTCGCCTTTGAGGTATTTAAGTGCGTCTATCATTTGCCTTGCAGCACATTCAATATGCGTTCAAACTCATTTTTTGCATCGTCCGCATTTTCTCCTGAAGCGGTGAACAACAAGATCGACTGTGGTTTAGCCGCTATCTTCACCATTCTCATGGCTTCTTCCACACTCCTTGTGCCCACGCAATTTTTGATTCCATGAAGGTGTTCATTCTTCAACGCAAAAACGGAATTATCGAACACCAATGCAGCGGACAGCTTGTCCATTAGTTCGGGCTGATCCTCCAATGCTTTTGTCAAATCATGCGCATTGCCTACCCATCGCACGGAAAATGGGAACGAATGAATCGTTGTTCCGATGGTAGACATGTTTGGATGGATCCACGAAAACACATCCATTCCCCACAGCTTGCCATGCGAACGCAAATTCGATTGATTGATTCGGCTTAAGCTTTCTTTGCGCGCGCCCAGGAGCAGCTCTTCCGCAGAGATTGTCTTTTGTTTTTCCATTCCTCTGTTTTTTTTAAAGTGCGCGCACCGCTTCTTTGAACTGATTTCCGCGGTCCTCATAATTTTCGAAAAGATCAAACGAGGCACACGCTGGTGAAAGCAATACTGTTTCATCCTTTTTCGCGATCCGATAGCCATAGGCAACCGCTTCCATGGCAGAGCGTGCTTCAACGATGCTGTCGACAACCCCTGAAAAAGTTTCGATGAGTTTTTTGTTATCCACACCAAGGCAAATGATGGCTTTCACCTTTTCTTTTACCAAGTCCAACAATTCGGAATAATCATTTCCTTTGTCTACCCCACCAACAATCCATACGGTAGGATTTTCCATACTTTCTAAGGCAAACCAAGTAGAATTTACATTGGTTGCTTTCGAATCGTTGATGAATTCGATACCGTGAACTTTCGCTACAAACTCTAAGCGATGTTCTACATTTACGAAGTCCTCCAAACTTTCGCGTACAATTTCTTTACGGATTTCAAGAATCCTCGCTGCTACTCCTGAAGCGAGCGAATTTTGGGCGTTGTGTTTCCCTTTTAGTGCTAAATCGTGAATTGACATGGTGAATTGGTCTTTTATGTTGATTGTTAGTTGTTGCTTGTTTATATATCCTCCTACTTTTTGTGGAGTAATTAGAGAAAATGCGGCTTGCTGGGCCACGATTTTACGTTGTGCTACTTCTGTTGAAATGAGGGGATCATCTGCATTAAAGATGAACCAATCGCTTGCTGTTTGATTTTGAAGGATGCGGAATTTGGCATTGGTGTAATTCTGCATCTCGTAATTGTACCGGTCCAAGTGATCGGGTGTAATGTTGGTCAAGATGGCGATATCTGCACGGAACGCATACATGTCATCCAACTGAAAAGAGCTGAGTTCCAATACATACCAATCGAACTCTTCCTCTGCCACTTGTTTTGCAAACGAAGCGCCCACATTGCCTGCCAAACCAACGCGAATTCCTGCCTTCTTGAGAATGTGATAGGTAAGCATTGTGGTGGTTGTCTTGCCATTGCTTCCTGTGATACAAATGGTTTTTGCGGTATTGTAGTATCCCCCAAATTCTATTTCGGAAATGATCTTTACTCCTTTTTCTCGTAGTGTTTTAATCAAGGGAGCTTTCTCAGGAATTCCAGGTGATTTGATGACAAGATCAGCACCGAGTATACGTTCCTCTGTATGACCATTCTCCTCCCACTCCACGCCCAGCTCATTCAGTTCCTTTTTGAAAGAATCCTTGATTGGGCCAGCGTCCGACACGAATGCCACCCATCCCTCTTTTTTAGCTAGGAATGCTGCACCAACGCCGCTTTCGCCTGCGCCCAAAATGGCAATATGTCGATTTGTTCCGTTCAACTAGCGGAGTTTAAGCGTTACAATAGTGATTACCGCCAAAAGCACACCGACGATCCAAAAGCGCGCGACAATCTTGGCTTCGTGAAGTCCAACTTTTTGATAATGGTGGTGTAATGGTGCCATGAGGAAGATGCGCCTGCCCTCTCCAAAGCGCCGTTTTGTAAACTTGAAATAGCCCACTTGCAGCATGACCGACAAGTTCTCAATGAGGAATATTCCACACAAAACAGGAATCAATAATTCCTTGCGAATAGAAATGGCAAATACGGCAATGATTCCCCCGAGTGCCAAACTTCCTGTGTCGCCCATAAACACTTGTGCTGGATAGGCATTGTACCACAAGAAACCAATGCAGGCACCCACGAAGGCGGCAATGAAAATCACAAGTTCTTCAGCCAGTGGGATGTACATCACGTTAAGGTAATCGGCGAATTTGGCATTTGAACTGACATAGGCCAATACGGCCAAGGCCAATCCTATGATGGCTGAAGTTCCCGTTGCCAAGCCATCCAAACCATCCGTCATATTGGCGCCGTTCGATACCGCAATCACAATAAAGATGACAATAGGAATGAAGAGCAACCAACCATAAGACTTATTCGAGTCACCGATGAGCCAATTGTAATTGAACTCATTTCCTTTGATAAAAGGGATGGTTGTGGTCATGTCATCCGTTTTGATCCACTTGTATTCTTCATCTCCAGAATTTGTATGCTCATGGGTAACAAACTCTTCTTCTGCTTGAAGTTTATAATCCTTTTCCACCCGTTTGTGCACGCGAACATCACCTGAGAAATAGAGAATACAGCCAACGATGAGCCCCACGCCAATTTGACCAATGACTTTTGATTTGCCAGCGAGGCCCTCTTTATTTTTTCTAAATACCTTGATGTAATCGTCCAAGAATCCGATGACGCCGAGCCAAATGGTGGCCAAGATCATGGTGATGACATAAATATTGTGGAGTTTTGCGAATAGAATCGTAGGGATCAAGATCGCTGCAAGAATGATAAGTCCACCCATGGTTGGCGTCCCCGACTTCTCGATTTGTCCTGCCAAGCCCAAGTCGCGCACCGTTTCTCCAATTTGCTGCTTGCGCAAAAGATTGATGATTCTTTTTCCAAAGAAAAC
>CANGIC010000137.1 GCA_947453795.1 Flavobacteriales bacterium | reverse complement strand
GACTTAAATGAGCTTCGAACGCTCTCGCTCTCATTCTCACTCTGAACTTTGGGCCGCTGCGCTGAAAGACCTTTTGGATATCAAGATGTTAAGACATCAAGATTTTAAGACTGATTCTCGCTTCGAAGTACAAAACAAGTAACTCGTAATTCGTAATTCGTGGCTTCGAGTCTGCTATCGCACCTCAGCCACCAAATTCGTAATTAAATAGTCATAATGTCCTTCTCTTTCAACTCCACCAAATCCTCTACTTTCTTAACGAACGCATTGGTGATGTTTTGAATCTCGGATTCAGCGTCTTTCGACATATCCTCCGAAAGGCCTTCCGACTTGAGGTCTTTTACCATGTCTAGCGCATCCTTACGGTTATTTCTGACACCAACCTTCGCATGTTCCGATTCGGCTTTGGCACGCTTCACGAGATCACGTCTGCGTTCTTCCGTTAGAGGCGGAACTGAAATAATCAATACCTCTCCGTTGTTTTGTGGTGCAAAACCAAGATTTGAATTGATAATGCCTTTGGCGATTTCATTCAACATATTTTTCTCCCACGGTTGTACCGTGATTGTCCGTGCATCCACCGTAGAAACATTCGCTACCTGTTGAATGGGTGTTGGTGAACCGTAATAATCCACCATTACACTGCTAAGCATCGAAGGTGTTGCCTTTCCAGCACGGATTTTAATTAATTCTGCGTCAAGATGCGAAATTGAACGGTTATTTGAGCTTTTTAGCTCATCATAAATCATTTGTAGTTCCTCTGTCATAACGTTATTGCGAATAAAGTTAGTTCCTTACGATTGTTCCAACGGCATGCCCCTCCAACAATCGGATGAGGTTGCCTGGTGTATCCATATCAAAGACAATGATTGGCAAATTATTTTCCTTACAAAGCGTAAAAGCGGTCATGTCCATCACCTTAAGCCCTTGATTGTAGGCATCATCGAAAGAAATGACATCGTATTTTGTTGCGGTTGGGTCCTTTTCTGGGTCGGCAGTATAAATCCCATCGACACGTGTTCCTTTAAGGATCACATCTGCATTTATTTCAATGGCCCGCAATGAAGCAGCTGAATCGGTTGTAAAGAATGGATTTCCTGTTCCAGCACCAAAGATAACAACGCGACCTTTTTCAAGATGACGCATGGCTTTACGGCGCACATAAGGTTCAGCAATTTCGCGCATTTCGATGGCCGACTGCAATCGCGTGTGAATTCCTGCGGACTCCAATGCCGCTTGCAAGGCCATAGAATTGATCATGGTTGCCAACATACCCATGTAATCACCATGAGTGCGGTCCATTCCGCCTTCTTCAGCTTGAACCCCGCGAAAAATATTTCCACCACCAATCACGATGGCCACTTCAATTCCTAGGGCATGAATCTCCTTAATTTGAGAGGCATAGATGTTCAGGCGTTCATTGTCAATCCCAAACTGTTTGTTCCCCATCAGGGATTCACCGCTCAATTTCAGCAAGATTCTTTTATATTTCATCGCTTTTGATTTTTGCCTGACAAATATAACAATTCATCAGTGTAATTTTTAAGTCATTCCATCCGACTATGCATGAAAAAAGGCTACCGAAACCGATAGCCTTTTCACTACATATTTTCTATTAGCTCAGAGAGAACCGTTTGAATTCTGTTACTGTCAATCCTTTTTCCGTAGAACCAAGGAATTGCTCAACCGTTTGCTTGTTATCTTTGATAAACTCTTGGCTCAACAATGTGTTTTCTTTGAAGAACTTCGACAAACGACCCAATGCAATCTTTTCGGCCATCTCCGTTGGTTTCCCTTCTTGAATTGCCAAGTCCTTACCGATTTCGATTTCACGCTCAATCGTGCGGGCATCAACACCGTCCTTATCTAAAGCGATTGGGTTCATTGCTGCAACTTGCATTGCGACCTGTTTCCCGGCATCTTGTGCTTCAGCAGAACCACTATTCAATCCAACAAGCGTTGCCAATTGGTTTCCTGGGTGGTTGTAAGCAACCACCTTATCTGCTGAGATGGTTCCATAACTAGAAAGATCTAGTTTTTCGCCTATCACACCAATTTGTTCGGTGATTTTTTCATCAACAGTCAAACGGTCATCGAAAGCAAGTGCCTTAAGTGCATCTGCAGAATCTGGACGTTGCTTCATTGCTACATCTACGATAGATTGAACAAGTGCACGGTATCCATCATTTTTCGCTACGAAGTCTGTTTCGCAGTTCAATGTAACGATTACCCCGAATGTCCCATCTTCAGCTGCTTCAGCAATGATGAGTCCTTCTTTTGCATCATTTTCACCACGTTTTGCAGCGATTTTTTGTCCTTTCTTACGGAGGATGTCGATTGCTGTTTCGAAATCACCATTGGATTCTACCAAGGCGTTCTTACAATCCATCATTCCCGCTCCTGTTTGTTGACGCAATTTATTTACGTCAGAAGCTGTAATTGCCATGTTGTAATTTATTTAATGTTGTTGATTAATCGTTTGATTCTGAAGCTGCTTCAGTGGCAACAGCTACTTCAGCTGTTCCTTCTGCTTCTTCTTTATCGCCTTTCACATTCTTGCGGTCTTCCAAACCTTCTTTGATTGCTCCACAGATCGCATCCAAAACAATAGAGATTGACTTTGTCGCATCATCATTTGCTGGAATTGGGAAATCAACCAATTTAGGGTTAGAATTCGTATCGACCATGGCGAAAGTAGGGATGTTCAAACGCTTCGCTTCACTCAATGCGATATGCTCTTTCAAGATATCCACGATAAAGATTGCAGCGGGCTGGCGTGTCATGTCTGCGATAGAACCAAAGTTCTTTTCGAGTTTTTCACGCTGACGCGTCTTGAACAAACGCTCACGCTTATTCAATGTTTCCCATGTGCCGTCAGTTTTCATTTTGTCAATTGACGACATTTTACGGATTGACTTACGTGTAGTTTGGAAGTTTGTTAACATACCCCCTGACCAACGCTCTGTTACGAATGGCATATTGATTTCAGCCACTTTTTGCGCAACGATTTCTTTTGCTTGTTTCTTGGTCGCAACGAAAAGAACTTTTTTACCCGACTTAGCAATTTGCTTCATTGCCGCACATGCCTGATCGAGGTGTGCTATTGTCTTATTAAGGTCGATGATGTGGATACCTTTTTTCTCTTCAAAGATATACGGCGCCATTGCCGGGTTCCATTTTCTTTTCAAGTGTCCAAAATGAACACCTGCTTCCAACAAACTTTCGAAATTTACTTTTGACATTTTTCTGTATTTTAAATTGTTTACGTTCCTTAGTAATTCAACCGCCGAAGGGATCCCAAAAAATGAGACGGGTGCATCGGGATTTGGATACTAAACAACCGAAAAATAAATGATTAACGTTTAGAGAACTGGAATTTCTTACGTGCTTTCGGTTGACCTGGTTTCTTACGCTCAACCATTCTCGGGTCACGCGTCATGAGTCCTTCCACTTTCAAAAGCGGCTTGTTCTCTGCAGACAATTCAACTAGTGCACGAGAGATTCCCAAACGGATTGCTTCTGCCTGACCGTTGATTCCACCTCCAAATACATTCACTTTCACGTCAAATTGACCTTTCGTGTCTGTAACTGCAAACGGCTGCTCCACTTTTGCTTGAAGCACATCGATCGGGAAAAACTCCTTATAATCTCTTTTATTTACGATCACCTTGCCCGTACCTTTAGAAAGGTATACACGTGCAACTGATGTTTTTCTTCTACCTAATGTATTAATGATTTCCATACTGATTAGTTGAATGTATCTAGGTTAAACATTTCGGGTTTTTGCGCTTCGTGCTTGTGATCCGTTCCGGTGTACACTTTCAAATTCGTGTACAACTTGCGGCCAAGCTTGTTCTTTGGCAACATCCCTTTAACTGCTTTCTCTATTAAACGTTCAGGGTGCTTTTCAAGCATTTCCTTCGCGGTCGTGAAACGCTGTCCACCCGGGTAACCCGTGTATCGAACGTATTCTTTGTCGACCAGTTTCGCTCCTGAGAAAGATACTTTCTCTGCATTGATAACAATTACGTTATCTCCACAGTCAGCATGTGGTGTGAAGTTCGTCTTGTGTTTTCCACGGATGATCTTCGCCACCTTGCTCGCAAGGCGACCTACGGTCTGCCCTTCGGCGTCTACAACAAGCCACTGTTTATTAGCGGTTTCCTTGTTGCCGGACACGGTTCTGTAACTTAATGTATCCACAATTCTACAATTAATTAAATAAGACAATATCCCCAATTTGGGGGTGCAAAGATATAACTTCTGAACTTATTAACAAATGAATTGTCAAAAAAAGTGGAATGGATCCTGAAGAATCTATTTTTTTACTTGCAGCAAATCGAAATGACCGTCGCTGAGGCATGATTTCTCAGACAAACAGCAATTCAGGACTTCTTCAAATCCAACAAAAATCGACCAAAAAAAAATGGCGTAATTCGTTTGCGCTACTTCTTTTTGAAGGAATTGATGGCATTCACCGTAAACTCGCTTAAAACAAGCGCCCCACTCATCCCAGCGCGCTCCACCAGCAAGTCGTCCCAATGCTCCGTACCCTGCCAAAAAACAGACTTCAACATTGACATCGCTTCTGGATTGGACTTCGATAAACGCAAAGCCAAGCGGCCAATCTCACCATCCATCTCTTCAACGGTTTCAAATGTTTCGGTGTACAATCCCTTGCGCTTTGCCCAATCGGCTGAACGCCACTCGGTCGCGTTTATAGCCAATTCACTCATGGCCGACAATCCGATTTTGCGTTCAACTGCAGGTCCTACCACAAATGGCCCAATACCTACCGCCAATTCAGACAACTTCACATCTGCATCTTTTGTTGCTAGACAATAATCCACCGCAGATGCCATTCCTACACCGCCTCCAACTGCCTTGCCTTGAACACGACCGATGATAAACTTTGGGGCCTTGCGGCATGCGTTGATCACACTAGCGAATCCTGAGAAAAATTTCTTCCCCGTATCAAGATCTTGGATGGAAATCAATTCATCAAAACTTGCTCCCGCGCAAAATGCCTTTTCACCCGAAGAGGTAAGTACAATCACTTTAACCTCAGGTTGACTTCCTAACTCAGTGATGGTCTCCGCCAATTTTTGGAGAATCTTCCCGGGAAGGGAATTGCTCATTGGATGTCCGAATTCTACTGTTGCGATCCCATTTGTATCGACTGTGTAATGCACATGGCCTTGATCTACCGCCTCTGACATAGTATGTAATTATTGATCTTTATTTGGCTTATCGTACGCGCCGCCACCTTGATGACCACCACGCCATTGCACACCACCGCGAGTGGCATGTTGCCCTGGTCCGCGAAGTTCCTTGTTGAATGGCTTTTTGAACGCCGGATTTTTCTTTGGCTCTGGCTCCTTCTTCGGTGGACGATTCCCTTTTGGAGAAGCGATTTTCACATCGAGCTTGCGCCCGTTGATGTCCATGCCGTGAAGGGCATTGATGGCTTGAATCGCATGATCCGTTTCTTCCATTTCGACATAGCCGAAGCCCTTTGATCGTTTCGATTCACGATCGAATACAACGTGCGCATAGGTCACAGGACCGAACGCAGAAAATGTTGTGCGCAAATCTTCGGAAGTAATCTCCCAATCTAGATTTGCAATGAAAATGTTTACCATAATTTTTGTGGTTTCGATGATTTATTTATTCTATTTATTTAAGCGTAAAGCTATCTGATCCAACCAAATTGCCATCGCAATAGATTTTCACTTTGTAATTTCCTTTGATCAACTCCTCACCGCGCAAATCGTAATAGATGGCAATATCGATGCGCTGATTTTGATAATCGATATCTTTCTTGTCTGAATAAGCCACTACGCCATTTTCCGTTTGAACAGTATTGCTCGTGCGTGTTTGCAATACCTTCCCATCTGGGTTGATGATTTGCATATATACAGATTTCTTTCCTGCAGACGTAATTGGATTTTCGGACAATGAAAAAGCCGATTTTATTTGCACGACTTGCTTCGCACGATTGGTTGGATCCGGCAAATTGTTCAGTTTCATTCGAAATCCTCCAGAGCTGAAATTGTATGCCTGCAATCTCGACCCTTTTTTCACTTGATCGGCACTCGTTTCTGCTTGCTGTTTGTAATCGTCGCGCTCTTGAGTAGTTGCATTCAGTTTGGTAGTAGTTTCATCCAAAACAGATGTAAGCTTCAAATTCATGGTATTCAGCGAGTCAATCTGACGCACATATCCTTTCATAATTGTTCTCAGCGTCTCATTTTCCTTGCGCATTTTATACAGCTGAGATGCTGTCATCTTCTTGTTTTGGTCCAATTGATCGATCAGATCTTGAATTTTTGCCTTTTGAACATTCAAGCTATCGGCTTTCGACTTGTCCTTTGCAATCAATGCATCGTAAGTCTTCAACATGTTTTTGAAATCCGTCTTAAGGTCGTTGGACATGTTTCCCACATAGCCCTGCATCATCTCGTTCATGCCTGCCATGTCAGCATTCAATTGTGTGTTTTCTACCGTACATGCATTCAGCTGGCTATTTTTGCGTGACCACATAAATCCCATGACAGCCAATCCTAGCAATAGCAATAGGATAATAGCGATATACGGTCCATTGTTCTTTTTGGAAGTTTCTGTGAAATCTGACATGTCGAGTAGTTTACTTTTTGTAATCGTAACAAATGTAGAAAATTGAAGTCAGTTACACAAAAATCCAACTAAAATTTAATGACATCGGAGGTCCAAACACCATTTACTCGTCTTGGAATACCCAAAGGATTCGCATTTTTTAAAGGCGCTGGCAATAGTTCATCGGGACAATGTTGAAAGGCAACTGGACGAACAAATCGCTGGGCTGAGTCGATGCCTACCGCACCAAATCTACTGTCCGATGAAGCGGGATATGGTCCCCCGTGATGCATGGAAGGTGAAGTGTCAACTCCCGTAGGCACCCCGTTGAAAATGATTCTTCCCACCTTGTTTTGAAGAGCGAATACAAACCCACTTAACGCTGTAATTTCAGCCGTTGAACCCAAAATTGTTGCCGTAAGCTGGCCGTTCATTACCTGAACACATGCCTCGAGTTCGTGTACAT
>CANGIC010000136.1 GCA_947453795.1 Flavobacteriales bacterium | reverse complement strand
TTGAGTTCTTTCACCATGCGCTCTGACATCACTAAAACAAAAGCAGCTCCATCGGATGTTTGGGAGGAGTTTCCTGCTGTAACGGACCCACCCATCGCGAAGACAGGTTTTAATTTGGCCAATGCATCGATGGTACTTGCGCGCGGACCTTCATCCGTATCAACAATGAAATTCTGCACTTGACGCTTTTCGTTTTCGTCAAGGAAGATGCGTTCCACATTCACCGGCACAATATCATCCCGAAAGCGTCCTGATTGAATCGCTGCCAATGCTTTTTCGTGCGAATGCAAGGCAAAAGCATCTTGTTCTTCTCGGCTTACATTGTATTGTTTTGCCACCGCCTCTGCGGTGAGTCCCATTCCCCAATACCATGTTGGATTCGCTTTGCCCACTTTTGGATTTGGCACGATGCGCCATCCACCCATTGCCATGACTGACATCGATTCCACCCCACCAGCGATGATACAATCGGCCATGCCGGCTTCAATTTTCGCTGTAGCAATAGCAATCGTTTCCAATCCGGACGAACAGTAACGATTGACTGTCATTCCAGGCACTTTGTCGGTGTTCAATCCCATCAACGAAATCATTCTACCGACATTCAAACCTTGTTCGGCCTCTGGTGTTGCATTTCCAACAATTACATCGTCAACACGTAATTTATCCAATTGCGGTACAGACGCCATTAAGTGTTTAATTACATCTGCTGCCAAATCGTCGGGTCTGTAAAACCGAAAACCTCCCTTTCCTGCTTTGCCCACTGCGGATCGAAATCCTGTGACTATGTATGCTTGTTGTTTCATTTTGAATAGATGTTAAGACGAAAGACTTAAGGACATTAGACAATAGACAAATGACCTTTAATTACTTCATCAGTTTTTGCTTAATGTGTTTTTAAAATTGAAAATCATCTTTTGTAGATCATGACAATTGTGAATGATCTCCCCACATTCGATGAAGAAAATATCTTGTATAAGAATCAATTGTGTTTCTAGTTCGTAGCTTGATCCAAGTGAAATGCTGAGAAAATGACAGAAATCTTTATTCGTTGACCTTCCTGACCCCTCTGCAATATTTGATGGAATTGAGATGGAACACCTCGAAATTTGAGATTTTAAACCAAATTTTTCATCATTCGGAATTTCTGAAAGAATAGAGTAAACGGACTTCGTTAATTCCATAGAGTTAATCCAAATATCTAACCTTCTAAAATTATGTGTCGCCATTTTTTTTTACTATTCAAATTACAAAATAAAAGTCAACTTTCAAAGTCTATTGTCCTTTGTCTATTGTCCCTTGTCTATTGTCCTTTGACTCTAATTCCTAAGAATTTTCCCCTTGCTCACCAAACTTTCCAGTCGCTCCAACGTTTTTCGTTCAGCACACAATTCCACAAATGCTTTCCGTTCTAAATCAAGCAAATACTGCTCGGAAACAACCGTGTTTTCACTCAAATCTCCTCCGCACAATACGAACCCCAGTTTTTCGGAAATAAGTCGATCGTGTTCTGACATGTAATTTCCAGAAAGCATCGCGTTCGCTCCAACATAAACGATTCCGAGTCCTTCTTGACCCATTACAGTGATGTTCTTTTCGCGTTTTGGTGCCACATATCCTTTGTTGGCAAGTTCAAGCGCAGCGGCTTTGGCGCGTGTCAATTGGTGGTCACGACTCACAACGACTTCATCGGTGCCCTCGCGCAAATAGCCCAAGTCGAATGCCTCGTAGGCTGATGTAGCAACTTTTGCTTGACCAATGGTCAGGAAGCGCTCACGCATGCGATTGATTTTGACGTCGCCGTCTTTCAATTCATCCGAAAGGCGTTTCGCGAATTCCTTGGAACCACCTCCACCAGGAATAACGCCAACACCGAATTCAACCAATCCCATGTAGAGCTCGGCATGTGCTACGACCTTATCCGAATGCATCGAGAGTTCACATCCTCCACCCAAGGTGAGGTTATGTGGAGCAACGATTACAGGCACATCGCAGTATCGCACACGCATCATCGTATCTTGAAAGGCCTTGACGGCAAAGTTCAATTCGTCGTATTCTTGTTCAACGGCCATCATGAAAATCATCCCGACATTCGCACCCGCAGAGAAATTCTGCCCGTTGTTGGAGATGACAAGCCCTTTGTATTCTTTTTCAGCGAGGTCAATGGCTTTGTTAATGCCTTCAATTACGCCTCCTCCAATGGTATTCATCTTCGTGTGAAATTCGAGGTTCAGAATGCCATCACCCAAGTGAACAAGTGTCGTATCCGAATTTCCCCAGATTTTATTCTCCCCGCGTAGCGCATCCAAAATTACCAATTCCTCTGTTCCGGGTATTGTTTGGTAGGATTTAGTTGCGACGTCGTAGTACTGTTTACTTCCTTTTTCGAGTTTGTAAAATCCAGTTGCACCCGATGATTTCATCTCTGCAATCCACGCGGCTGGTTTGCGATTTGCCGCTTCTATCATCTTCAATCCTTGATCAAATCCGATGAGGTCCCACGTTTCGAATGGACCAAGCTCCCAACCAAATCCTGCTTTTAAGGCATCGTCGATTTTGTATAGGTCATCCGTGATTTCAGGGAGACGGTTCGTGACGTAAGCCAACAATCCACCGAACAGCTTGCGGTAAAACTCACCCGCCTTATCCATACCCATGAAGAGCATTTTGGTGCGCTGTTTCAAGTCTTCGATGGGTTTAGCCATTTCCAAAGTATGGAATTTCACTTTGTTGGCTGAACGGTATTCAAGGGTATTTAAGTCGAGGACAAGGATTTCGCTTTTCCCGTCTGCTTGTTTCACTTTCTTGTAAAACCCTTGACTCGTTTTTGATCCAAGCCAATTGTTTTCAACCATCTTGGTAATAAAATCAGGCAAGGTAAACAAGTCGTGCTCTTCATCGTCGATACAATTCGCATTTAATCCGTTGGCTACATGCACCAAGGTGTCCAAACCAACGACATCACATGTTCTGAAAGTTGCTGACTTCGGACGACCCATGACAGGCCCCGTTAATTTATCTACTTCCTCAATGGTTAAGTCCATTTCTCGAACCGTATGAAAGAGCGCCATGATGGCATAAACCCCAACACGGTTGGCAATAAATGCAGGCGTGTCTTTACACAGTACGGTTTTCTTTCCGAGGATTTTTGACCCGTAACCCATGAGGAAATCAATGACCTCTTGTTTTGTTTCAGGTGTTGGAATGATCTCCAAAAGTTGCAGGTACCGCGGTGGATTGAAAAAGTGACTTCCGCAGAAATGGGATCTAAAGTCATCGCTCCGCCCTTCCAACATGAGGTGTATAGGAATTCCTGAGGTGTTCGAAGTGATGAGTGTACCCGGGTTTCTGAATTTCTCTACTTGCTCAAAAACTAATTTTTTTATGTCCAAGCGTTCAACAACAACCTCAATGATCCAGTCGCAACCAGAAATCAACGACATGTCATCTTCGAAATTCCCTGTTTTGATGCGATCCGCAAAGGATTTACGATAGATTGGCGAAGGGTTAGATGTCAATGCCGACTTCAACGATTCATTGACGATGCTGTTGCGGATAGCTGTATCCGTTAAGCTCAATCCTTTTTTCTGCTGTTCATCGCTCAATGTTTTCGGTACAATGTCGAGCAAGAGCACCTCACATCCAACATTGGCGAAATGACAGGCGATGCGCGATCCCATCACACCCGATCCGAGAACCGCTACTTTTTTAATGTGTCTATTCATGACTTAATCTTTCTTTACTTCTTTTTCGATTACTTCATCGATGGCGTTAAACACTTCGAAGAAGACACCTAGTTTTTTTTCTGATACACGTCGTGTGAGTTCGTCATTGAAACCAACCACAAAGTTTCGTACTTCACGTCGTTTTTCAACCCCGATTGGAGTAAGGAAAATCAAGACCTTGCGTTTATCCTCTTTGCTTTCTTTTCGAACAATAAATCCACGGTCTTCCATGGTTTTTAAGGTGCGTGATAGGGAAGTAGGTTCCATGCCCATGCGCGGTCCCAAAGCCGTACTCGGTGTACCTTCCTTATCAATGCTCATCAGAATAAATCCAATCGACATGGTGATGTCATGCTCAGCTGCCTTCTGATTGTACATGCGCGAAAGACGATGCCATGCGTGACGGACAACGAAATCAACCAATTGTTCAGGGTGTTTTGACATGTAAACTCAAAATTTGAGCTATAAATGTAGGAAAATATTCTATGTACGCATAGAATTATCGAGGTCAAAAAAAGAAATTTTTGTCTTTACCACATGTCCTTTGAAATATGGACCGTGCCCTTAAAAAGGGCGATATTTTTTCCGTCTTGATTCGTGACCGTGACCTCATAAATACCAACAGTTTTTCCACGATGGCGTTCGATCGCGGTGGCCATTAAGGTGTCACCAACGCGTGCTGGACGCAGATGTGAAATGGAAGTGTCGATGCTCACACATTTAAACCCATAGGAGTTTGAGGCGAAAGCAAGGGCTGAATCTGCCAAGGAATAACTAATTCCACCGTGGAGGATGTTGAATCCATTCAGCATTTGTCCATGGATCGTGGCGCGAAGGGTGCACGAACCGAGACCAATGGACACAATTTTCACATCCAACCATTGGCTAAACGCATCGTTTTCCAACATGGTCGAAACGATTTCTTCAGGTGTTTTCATTGTGCTCATTGTGAAGATAGGATTACTTGGAATGGCACCTTGTTCGGGTGATGAACGGTGACTTATGCGGCAATAATCGCACGGTTCATCAAGGTAATCATCGCCAAAATCACGATGAATAATTGAGTTGCCGTTTCATCACTCAAAGCAGTACCGTCTTCGTCTTCCGTTGAAATTTCCATTGCCATGAATTGAGCAAGTTCAGGTTGATCACAAAATGTTTCAAGCACTTCTTCGTCGTCATTCTCGAAATAGCTGTCCAACATTTCAAAATAGGGCTCTTCGAAAGCATCGATGTCTGCCTCGGTAATCGTGTTCAATTTCAAACCTTGGAGTTCGTAGCACTCAGAAATCAAGCAGTAGTAATACACAAGCAATCCTTCAAGATCCTCATTTTCGTATTCTTCTGGAGCGCTCATCACATAACCAAGCAAAGTGGGTTGAGCTAGTGCGTACTTTTCTGAAAGTTGCTCTAGGCCATCATCATCAAGGTTATCAACTGTCTTGATTGCATTTTCAATACTGGCAAAGGTTACGTGACTCATAAGGTTGAATTTTTGCGGTAAAGGTAGCGTTTATATTGAAATTAACGCATGCGACTTGACGCTAAGCTTCCGCTTGGAGAAGTTTCATTAGTAAGAAAATCTCTTAACTTTGAAGCAAAGAGAAACAATGGCTTTTTTTACACCTGATTTTTTAGCGTTCTTCATAGAACTTGCACCGAACAACAACAAGGATTGGTTTGATCTTAATCGCAAGCGCTACGAATCGAGTGTGCGTGAACCATTTCGACATTTTGTGCAGCATTTAATTGATCAGTTGGCCCTGTCGCAACCCGAATTTAAAGGGCTAGAAGCCAAGGATTGCGTATTTCGAATCAACCGCGATATTCGTTTTTCAAAAGACAAAACGCCCTATAAAATGAATGTATCGGCGATTATTTCTCCAAATGGAAAGAAAAGTCAAGCGGTGAATGGGGTGTATTTTGAGCTTGGACCAGAACATGTGCGTATTTATGGCGGTGTATACGAAATCGACAAAGACGATTTACTCGCTGTGCGTGAAGGAATTGCAGCCAATCCTGACGCTTTTAAAGCGGCTTATTCTGACAAACAATTTGTACGCGTTTTTAAGAATATCCTCGGTGAAAAGAATAAAATTATCCCTAAGGAGCTGCGTGAAGCGGCGGAAATTGAACCATTGATCTTTAACAAACAGTGGTACTTTTATGCGCAATTTGATGCAGAAGATGTCTTGCGGGATGACTTGGATAAAGTCGTTTTGAATTGCTATGAAGCAGGAAAGCCAGTGGAGAAATTCTTCAGTAAACTCATTAAAAGAAATTAATTAAAATAAACCCATGAAAATCAGTATTCACTTTTCACTTTTCGTTGCCGCGTTGTTCCTTCAAACAGCTGTTTTTGCGCAAGAAAAGGTGACAACCAAAGCAGAGCTTACGCTAAAGGATGCTGTTTTGGGACAGATGCGCATCTTTGGTCCTGACCGCATGTTTGGATTTCAATGGCTTGAAGATTCTGAAATGTACACCTATTTCGATCGGGGCTACCAGAAAATGACGATGGGGTTTGCCGAGCAGAAACAAGGGAAAAAGGATACCGAGATCATGACGGTTGAAATGCTAAACAAAATGCTTGGCAGTCAATTGACGAGTTTCTATGGCTTGGAGTGGATTTCGATATCAGAATTTCTCATCAATGATGGGATCAATTTTTATATGGTGGATGCCATCATTGATCAAGGGATAAAGATCAATACCTTGGAAGAAAATGCGGAAAATGCGATGATCCACAAAAAGGCATTGCATATTGCTTATACGGTTGGAAATAATGTCTTTGTTCAGACTAAAGAAGGGAAAAAGCAAGTTGTTACCTCAAATTCAGATAAAAATATTGTTTCAGGTCAAGCCATTGCGCGCAGTGAGTTTGGCATTAGCGGCGGCTTGTTTTGGTCGAATAGTGGAAATCACCTTGCTTTTTATCAAAAAGACGAAACGGAAGTGCACGATTATCCATTGTTAGACATTACCCAAACGCCAGGTGAATTGATGTCGATCAAATACCCAATGGCAGGGCAGAAATCGGAAAAACCGCGCGTGGGAATTTACAATTTGAAAACGCAAAAGACGGCATTTATCTCTCCGAAAGGAGCTGCAGACGATTACTTGACCAACTTCACCTTTACACCGGATGACCAATTTGTAATCATTGCTGAGGTGAACCGCGATCAAAATCACATGATGGTAAATCTGTATGAAACGGAAAGTGGAAAATTCGTGCGCACCTTGTTTGAAGAGTCTAATGAGAAGTGGGTAGAGCCAGAACATGCGGCATTCTTCCCTTCGTCAAAATCGAACAATTTCATTTGGATTTCAGAGCGTTCTGGTTTTAGCAATTTGTACTATTATGATATCAATGGTAAGTTACTTTCACAATTAACGAATCATTCTTTCGTGGT
>CANGIC010000135.1 GCA_947453795.1 Flavobacteriales bacterium | reverse complement strand
GACATCAAGATTTTAAGACATTCAAACAATCTTCGAATTCCAAATTGCCACAGGCACCAAATTGCCGAAGGCATCAAATTTCAACGAGATGACTAACTTTAGCATCATCAACTCATGAATATAACAATGACCAACAGCACCAAACAGGGAGGACAACATGTCGGAATCTTTTTTCTGATGGCTATTGTTGCCTTTTTTCCTGTGATGATGAATATTCATCCCGTGAAATGGGACATGATCGATTGCTTTTATCCATGGCGTTTCCACATTGGTGAATGTTTGCAAAATGGTCAGTTGCCGTGGTGGAATCCGTATCAAGATCTTGGATACCCCATACATGCCGATCCCTCAAGTGGGGCGTGGTACCCCATGGTTTGGATACTAGGATCAACTGTCGGCTATAGCATTTGGACCATCGGATTCGAATTGTGGATCCATGTGTTTTTCGCTGGTGCAGGCATGTATTTCTTGGCAAAAACGCTGAGGTTTGATGCGCGATTTGCCTTGATTGCTGGTATTGCCTACATGTTGTCAGGATTTTTCATAGGCAATGCACAACATCTTCCATATATCATTAGCGCATGTTGGTTGCCTTATGTGTTAGCTTTTTACCTGAAGATGCGTGAACGAAAAGGTTGGCAAGACGCTGTAAAAGCAGGATTGTTTTTGTTCCTCATGATCACGGGTGGATATCCTGCCATTACCATCATTCTCTTCTACTTGTTGCTCATTTTCTTCGGTGTAACGGCGTTCAAATTCTGGCGTGAAAAAGACAACAGCAACCTATTTCGATACATTGGACGAAATGTGCTCTTCACATTGACCGCAGTATTGACCTCCGCAGTAATGCTTTTATCCGTTGTTGTGGTGAGTCCTTATCTTTCACGTCTAGGCAATTTTGACCTTCAACAAGCCTTGTTTTCGCCATTTTCACCACAGTCGTTTTTTAGTTTTTTCCTCCCGTATTCAACAACGGCAACGATTCCTTGGTTCAATTCGGATTTGTCGATGCGCAACGGGTACTTCGGGTTGATTATTCTTCTCTTCTTTGTCTTGGGGACATTCCGCAAAAAAACCATGGAACTTCGCATTTTCTTTTGGTTTGGGCTCTTTTGTTTAGGTGCTGCTGTGGGTGAGTATCTTCCGGTGCGTGAGTTTTTGTTTCGCTATGTGCCGATGATGAACGTGTTCCGTTTTCCAAGTGTGTTTCGTCTATTCTTTATTCTGGGTGCAGTGCTTTCCGGTGTGTGGACCATGCAGCACTATCTCATCGATGACAAACGAGAAAAACGAACAGTTTTTATTGCCTTTGGAATTTCCCTTTGTGCGATGATTGCTGTAATCGTTTCTTTCCGTTTACAAGGTTTCTTGGCGATGGATGCCTTTCTGAAATTAGGCATTTTCTCCTTTAATACAGGAGCAACTTTTGCTCAATTGGCTGTTTTTCAAGCCGCCATTCAAGTGGTAATTCTTGGTGTTGGATTCATACTCCTTTGGAAAGTGAAAAACACCAATGCGCGTATCGTTTCCATCATTGCTTTGATTGCCACAGACCTGCTTATTGCTGCAACGTTGAATGGTCCAGCAACGGTGTATTATGGGGAAGTGGAAGCAAAAGAGGCTCAAGTCAATGTGGACAAATACGCCAAAGGATTTCCAAAACAACTGAACATTTCCATCGATTCTGCGGGACATTTGCCAGGGATTGGAGTGCCGTACTGGCAAAATCAGCAAACCTTTCAAAAACAGATTTCTGCAGAAGGGTACAATTCTTTTTCTTTCACGTCCTATGAAGAATTGGAACGTGATTTCCCTGAGTTGTATTCTTCAGTAAAGAGTTGTCATTTAGTTACCTTATCAGACCGACTGTTACAACATGCTGTTGGAGATAGCATACTGCCTGGCGATCAATTTATTGTCTTTGGCAGTGATCGTTACCCTGGAATCTATGAGTGTTCTTCGGGAGATACCGCTCAACTCGTTTCCTATGGCCCAAATGAATTTAATGTCTCGGCTTCCGTGAAAAAATCGTGTTTATTGACACTTCACCAAAAGGAGTTCACCGATTGGAGGGCCTTCATCAATGGAAAAGAAACACCCATCTTGGTCAGCAACATGAATTTTATGACGGTAGAGTTGCCTGCCGGGAAGTCAACAATTCATTTCGTTTACGACAATACACTCGTTCGTGTGGCATTTTATTTCAGTGTATTGACCCTATTTTCAGCACTCTTCTTCGTGCTGCGCGACTTTTTCAAAGGAAGGTTTTCGCGTTGATAATTTGCTTTTTTTCTTGATAACTTCCTAAACAAGGAGGCGTCAATTTTTGTAAATTCGAAAGGCAAAAAAACAACTATTCATGCAGCAATATCACGACCTTTTGACGCACATTCTTGACAACGGAACCCGCAAAGAGGACCGCACAGGAACAGGAACAATTTCCACTTTTGGATACCAAATGCGCTTCGACCTATCAAAAGGATTTCCCGTGGTAACCACGAAGAAACTCCACCTGCGTTCGATCATCATCGAATTGTTGTGGTTCCTTCAAGGAAATACAAACATTCAATTTTTGAAGGACAACAATGTGTCGATTTGGGACGAATGGGCAGATGAGAATGGTAACCTCGGACCTGTGTATGGTCACCAGTGGAGAAGTTGGCCCGATGGAAACGGTGGGACGATTGATCAAATTACCAACCTCATTGCATCCATCAAAAAAAATCCAGATTCACGCCGCTTGATTGTTTCCGCTTGGAACGTAGCTGATGTGGATCACATGGCTTTGCCGCCCTGTCATACCTTGTTTCAGTTTTATGTCGCCAATGGAAAATTGAGTTGTCAGTTGTACCAGCGCAGCGCCGATACTTTCCTCGGGGTGCCATTCAATATTGCATCTTATGCCTTACTTACGATGATGGTTGCACAAGTGTGTAATCTTGAAGTTGGTGAATTTGTGCACACCTTTGGGGATGCGCACATCTACAGCAATCACCTGGAGCAAGTGGAGTTGCAGTTGTCACGCGAATGCCGACCATTACCAACAATGAAGATCAACCCGAATGTGAAAGATATCTTCGGATTTACCTATGAAGATTTTGAACTTGTAGGCTACGATCCTCATCCGCACATCAAAGGAGCAGTTGCCGTTTAATCGCTCAGGAAATTAGAATCAATAGCTCTAGAACGCATGCAAATTCAACTTATAGTGGCCATGGACCGCGAACGTGGTATCGGAAAAAACAACGACCTCATGTGGCATCTGGCTGCAGATATGCGTTTTTTTAAAGAGACAACGTCAGGACAAATTGTGGTTATGGGACGAAAAAACTGGGATTCAATCCCAACGAAATACCGCCCATTGGCAAACCGTGAAAATGTCGTTTTGACACGAAATACAGATTTTTCTGCAGAAGGAGCAGCCGTTTTTCATTCATTGGAAGACAGTATTTCGCATTACGATGGGGATGACCGCGCCTTTTTTATCATTGGAGGCGGAGAGATTTATCGTCACGCCTTGGAGTTGGGTTGTGTGAATGAAATGTACATCACACATGTCGATGCAGTATACGGCGCAGACACTTTTTTCCCTGAATTTAATGTGTCTGAGTGGACCATGCACGAACTGTTTCATTTCGAACAGGATGAGAAGAATGAGGCCTCATTTACAGTGAGACATTACATACGCAACTAAGCCATACTACCTCACATGATTCTCTGCATTGCCGAAAAACCTTCTGTAGCGAAAGACATCGCTGAAATCTTGGGTGCGCGTTCCCGCAAGGACGGCTACTGGGAGGGAAATGGTTTTTGGGTAAGCTGGACATTTGGACACCTTTGTACACTCAAAGAACCCCACGATTACAAGGAAACGTGGAAGTATTGGAAGCTCGAAGATTTGCCCATCATTCCACAAAATTTTGGGATCAAAGTGGTCGATGATCCTGGCGTTCAAAAGCAATTCAAGTGCATCGAGAATTTAGTAGCGAACTGCACAGAGGTCATCAACTGCGGGGATGCCGGTCAGGAAGGAGAATTGATCCAACGTTGGGTGCTGCTCAAAGCGAAATGCGATAAGCCCGTGCGTCGATTGTGGATTTCATCATTGACCGAAGAAGCGATTAAAGAAGGATTTCAGAAATTAAAAGATGCCAAGCTTTACGACAATTTGTACGCCGCGGGTTCTGCACGGGCCATTGGTGACTGGCTTCTCGGCATCAATGCCACACGTGCGTTCACCACAAAGTTTGGTAGAGGAAAAGCGACACTTTCCATTGGACGGGTGCAAACACCGACCCTCGCCATGATCGTGCAACGCCAGAAGGAAATCAATGCTTTTGTTTCAGCAGAATACTGGGAATTGAAAACGACTTACCGTGAAACTGAATTCCTGTGTCAGATCGATCGTTTGACAAGCGAGGACAAAGCCACGAAAGGATTGGAATACCTCAAGCAGCATGATTTTGAGGTGACATCCTTCGAGCAGAAAGAGGGAAAAGAAGGAAATCCACGTTTGTTTGACTTGACCTCATTGCAGGTGGAGGGCAACAAGAAATATGGCTTTTCGGCGGATGAAACACTAAAATTGGTGCAGAGTCTGTACGAAAAGAAAATAGTGACCTATCCCCGTGTGGACACCACCTACCTGTCAGAGGACATTCATCCCAAGGTGGAAGGAATTCTTCGTGGGATGCAGTATTATTCGCGTTTTACAGCGCCCTTGTTGCAACAGCCAATTCCGAAGTCAAAGACAGTTTTCGATGATAAAAAAGTGACAGATCACCACGCGATTATTCCTACAGGGATAAATCCGAGTGGAATAACACCCACCGAACAACAGGTGTATGACCTCATAGCCAAACGCTTTATTGCGGTCTTTTATCCCGAATGTAAGGTGTCGAATACCACCGTATTAGGAAAAGTAGGTCAGTTGGTATTCAAGGCAACGGGAAAGCAAATCTTAGAGCCGGGATGGCGTGTAATCTACGCAGACGATAAGAACGAAAACAGCGATCCAAAAGCGGAGAGTGAGGAGAAGGTCTTGCCAACATTTACCGAAGGGGAGAAAGGTCCACATGAACCGATTGTTCACAAAGGAAAAACCTCCGCACCGAAGCCCTATACCGAGGCGACCTTGTTGCGTGCGATGGAAACGGCGGGCAAACAAATCGAAGACGAGGAAATGCGCGAACTGATGAAAGACAATGGAATCGGTCGTCCGTCCACCCGCGCGAACATCATCGAAACCCTTTTCAGAAGACGGTACATCGAGAAAAACCGCAAGAACATTCTCGCCACCCAAACGGGCATGGACTTGATCGATACCATTCAGAATCAATTGTTAAAAAGTCCAGAGTTGACAGGACAGTGGGAGCGTAAAATTCGCCTTATTGAAAAAGGAGAATACGCGCCAGAAATGTTCAAACAAGAGCTTTACAAAATGGTTCGCGAGCTTACGGATGAGGTGATTTTCAACAACTACAGACAAATTCAGGTTGAACCATTAGCACCAGCCGAAGCGCCGAAAAAGGAACGCGCTCCCCGTACTCCAAAGGAAAAGGTCGATTTAGTAACGCTGGATTGTCCAAAGTGTAAAGCCGCGAAATTGATGAAAGGAAACACGGCTGTTGGCTGTTCGAATTTCAAGGCCTGTGGTTTTAAAATTCCTTTTGAACTGTTAGGCAAGAAACTCACCGAAGCGCAGATGCTGGATCTCATTCAAAAAGGCAAGACAGGCACCATCAAAGGATTTATCGTTCCCGGAAATGCGGAGCCACGCGATGGGAAATTGGTTTTGGATGGAAGTTTTAATGTGGGATTGGGGTAGGTAAAAGTTACGAATTACGAATTACGAATTACGAGTTACGAGTTACGAGATACGAATTACGAGTTACAACCTTGCGAATTTTGGTGGTTTCACAACATTGACACGTGAAAAGCGACAACAGGCTCGAAGCAACGATTGCATTTAAAATAATTATCAATGGGGAAAGAAATTACTGTAAGCTCAGAAATTAAATCAAATCTGCAAACGGTTTGGAACGCTTGGACTTCACCAGCGCACATTGTCCGTTGGAATTTTGCTGCCGACAGTTGGCATGCTCCAGCTGCTGAGAATGACTTGTGTGTTGGTGGAAAATTCTCATACCGCATGGAAGCCAAAGATGGAAGTATGGGTTTTGATTTTTCGGGGGTGTATTCAGAAATTATCGAAAACGAACTGATTGCTTACACGATGGATGACGGACGTAAAGCACGCGTAACATTTGAAGCACTTGGTGAGTCAACAGTTGTCACTGAAGTATTTGAACCAGAAACGATGAATGCGCCTGAACTTCAACAAACGGGCTGGCAGATGATTTTGGATAACTTCAAGCGCCATGCTGAGTCGCTTTAGGAGATCATCCTAAACCAAGGCAAGCCGCATCAAAATATCTGTTTGGATGTCTTTTCCAAGAATAAATTGTTGTGTTCCGAAGGGTTCAAATCCTAACTTTTCATAGAAACGAATCGCACGCGGGTTGTGTTCCCATACGCCAAGCCATAGGTGAGTTGCGCGTATTTCTGTGGCTTTTTCTACCGCGAAAGAATACAATTCCTGTCCGATTCCTGTCCCGTGATATTCCTCCACGACATAAATGCGCTCGATTTCAAGTCCTTGTCCTTGAAGATCATTTTGGTCTGAATTGCCTTGATTCAACTTCAGGTACCCAATCGTTTCACCGTCAATTTTAGCCAGGAAAAACGAAGAGGCTGCTTTTTCCATTTCTTTGTTCAACTGCTCAATACTCAAGCAATTCTTGAGATACAGCTGCATATCCTCCGCTGTGTTGAATTGCTCAAAAGCTTGACAAAACGTGAGTATACTGATGGACTGAAGGTCGATTAAGTCAGTTTCGGTAGCGCGCTGAATGATGAGGTTTGGCAATGACATGGGGCAAAGGTAGGAGAGATTTTGTAATCTAGCCCCGAAGAATCTGCACTTCACACTCACACTCGCACTCACTCTGGTACTCTCTTAGGCTTTCGTGCTCTTTAAAGTTGTTGAGTTCTGACCAATGCATTAAAATTCAAGTGCGAGTTGGAGCGTGAGAGTGAAGAAAAAAACCAGAGTTCGTGTCACCGCTCTCGCTCTCACACTCACTCTGGTACTCTCTTAG
>CANGIC010000134.1 GCA_947453795.1 Flavobacteriales bacterium | reverse complement strand
TACTTGAATTGCGTCAGCATGCGCGTGAGAACAAAGATTGGACGACTTCTGATCGGATTCGTGATGGATTGGCAGCTGCAGGGATAGTCGTTAAAGACGGAAAAGAGGGCACAAGCTGGAGCTGATCTTTGATTTATTCCATTTTCTTTTTTAGTAGTTGGGATAAAAGTCTTAACTTGAGGTGAATTAATGAAACCACTTCATCATGAAAGACACACCCCTTATTGCCAAGTCGTTTGAATTTTCCGTTGGCATTATTAACCTTTGCAAGGTCTTGCATTACCGCAACGAATACACC
The DNA here is from genome assembly GCA_947453795.1 of Flavobacteriales bacterium. Classification (GTDB taxonomy): domain Bacteria; phylum Bacteroidota; class Bacteroidia; order Flavobacteriales_D; family Crocinitomicaceae; genus M0103. The sequence continues at coordinate 6,894 of CANGIC010000134.1, read as the reverse complement.
TTAAGTCAGCAACTCATGCATGCGGGTACATCCGTAGGAACGAAATTGCGGGAATCTAGCAATGCCCAGTCCAAAGCAGAATCCATCCGTAAATTGTATGAAGCGCAGAAAGAATGTGCCGAAACGGGCTATTGGCTCGACTTACTGATCGAAACGGATTATCTCCGAGAGAATGAATGCGACGACATCAAAGTACGCGCGGGTGAATTGACCTTGCTCGTTCGAGACATCATTACAAGCACGCAACGCGAGTCAAAAACTGCGGCTACAAACCATGCGGAATTCAAAGTCGACCCAGAAAAGTGAAATCTTCTTGACCTTTCCTGTACATTCATGCGGCAAACAGAAATTTTAAAATAGTTTTGTACTCTGCAATCCAATTAATTCGGGAAAACAATGATTTCAAAATCTATTGACAAAAAACTCTTTCTGCTCGATGCCTACGCGTTGATCTATCGCGCCTACTTTGCATTTGCAAAAAATCCCCGAATAAACTCCAAAGGTCAAAATACCTCGGCAGCATTTGGTTTCACCAATGTGTTGATCGACATCATTAAAACGGAGAAACCAACGCACCTCGCAGTGGTTTTCGATCCACCCGGAGGTTCGGTGCACCGCATTGCAGATTTTGAAGCGTATAAAGCCCATCGCGAGGAAATGCCCGAAGACATTCGCAACATGATTCAGCCCATCAAGCGGATTGTCGAAGCGTTTAATGTACCTATTTTGGAAGTCAGTGGCTACGAAGCGGATGATGTGATTGGCACTCTTGCCAAAATTGCAGAAACAAAGGGATACACGACCTATATGATGACTCCTGACAAAGACTACGGTCAGTTGGTGTCTGAACATACCTTTATCTATAAGCCCGGAAGGATGGGGAATCCCCCCGAAATTCTTGGAGTGAAGGAAGTGTGTGAGAAATTTGAAGTGGAAAATCCCATGCAGGTCATTGATATTCTTGGGTTGTGGGGTGATTCTGCCGATAACATTCCTGGGATCCCTGGGATTGGGGAAAAGACCGCGAAAGCACTGATTCAAAAGTACGGTTCAATGGAAGCCATACTGGAAAATGCCCACGAATTGAAAGGCAAGCAACAAGAAAATGTTATCAACTTTGCCGATCAAGGGCGTGTGTCAAAAATGTTGGCCACCATCATTACCGACCTTGAAGTAGATTTCGATGAAGACGCGCTTATCATGTGCGATGTCGATGCTGAAAAGGTGAAAGAAGTATTCACAGATTTAGAGTTCCGCAACCTTGCCCGTCGAGTCATCGGTGAAGAAATTGTAGTTACCGCTTCAGCAGCTCCTGCGACTAAAAGCAAAGGAGACAGCGCTCAACTCGATTTGTTTGGTGTGCAAAGCATGCTTGTTGATCAAGACCCAACGCCGACGGCAGATTATAAAACGATTGCCACAGAGAAGCCCAGTTATCACCTCATCACTTCACCTGAGGAGCGCAAAGAGTTGTTGGAAATCCTACTTCAACAAAAGGAAGTGTGTTTTGATACAGAAACAACAGATCTCGATGCCTTACATGCCAATTTGGTGGGAATGTCATTTTCCTACAAGGCACGTGAAGCATTTTACGTTGCCGTATCGAAGGATTTCGAAGAAGCAAAATCCATCGTTCATGAATTTGAACCTTTCTTCCATTCCACCGCTATTGAGAAAATTGCACACAACATCAAGTACGATTTGAAAGTGCTAAACCGTTACGGAATGCACTTAGCCGCACCGACCTTTGACACGATGATTGCCCACTACCTCATCAACCCAGAATCGAAGCAAAGCATGGACTTTTTGGCTGAATTCTACTTGAAATACCAACCGATTTCCATCGAAACATTGATCGGAAAAAAAGGAAAAGGGCAAGGAAATATGGGCGATTTGAAGCCCGAAGAAATTTCTGATTATGCCTGCGAGGATGCAGACGTTACGCTTCAATTGAAAAAATTATTTGAGCCCGAAATTCAGAAGGAACATCTAAAAGAGTTGTTCTACAACATGGAAATGCCACTCGTTGAAGTGTTGAAAGACATGGAACAAGAAGGAATTTCAATTGATGTGAAGGCCTTAAACGACTACTCCGCGGATTTAGAAAAACACTTGGTGATCCTAGAAAAATCAATCCGCGAAGCCGCTGGAACGGACTTCAATGTCGATTCCCCAAAACAGTTGGGAGAGATCCTCTTCGACTACCTAAAAATTGATCCTAAAGCGAAGAAAACGAAGACCGGTCAATATGCCACTTCGGAGGATGTATTGGCTAAGCTAGAAAAAGCACATCCTATTATTCCCATGATTTTGGAATACCGTCAGTTGCGCAAGTTGAAAAGCACCTATGTGGATCCATTGCCAACATTGACTGACCGTGTAGATGGACGTATTCACACGAACTTCATGCAGACAGTGACAGCTACTGGCCGCTTAAGTTCCAACAATCCGAACCTTCAGAATATTCCGATTCGTACCGAAAAAGGCCGTGAAATTCGCAAGACCTTCATTCCACGTGATGCGGATCATGTCTTGATCTCGGCGGATTACTCGCAAATTGAATTGCGCATTATTGCTGCCTTGAGTGGCGATGCACAAATGATTGAAGCGTTTAGAAGTGGCCATGACATCCACACAGCGACCGCTTCAAAGGTGTTCAATATCCCCATGGAGGAGGTCACTCGCGAGCAACGAAGCGCTGCGAAAGCAGTCAACTTTGGAATCATATATGGTCAGTCTGCATTCGGATTGGCACAGAGTTTAAATATCTCAAGAACGGAAGCAAAGTCTATCATCGACAGCTATTTTGAGCAGTTTGGTGCACTGAAATCATACATGGACCGAGTGATGGTGGATGCCCGCGACGATGGGTATGTAGAAACAATCATGAAACGCCGACGTTACCTGCCAGACATCAATTCTGCCAATGCGGTAGTGCGCGGATTTGCTGAACGAAATGCCGTCAATGCACCGATACAAGGTTCCGCTGCAGATATCATTAAAATGGCCATGATCCGTGTACACAATGCGCTGAAAAATCACCATTTAAAGACACGCATGATTCTTCAAGTGCATGATGAATTGGTGTTTGATGTGCCTTCTGATGAAGTAGAAATTGTAAAGTCATTGGTGAAGGAAAGCATGGAGCATGCTGTTGAAGTGGGTGTGCCTTTGGAAGTTGAGGTGGGCGTTGGTGCGAACTGGCTCGATGCCCATTAATCCGTTAACTGGACCTTCCACCCTCTATTTTCGAGCACGCGAATTAGCGTAACCAATTCGTTTGCATCTGAAATTTTCTGGTAAATCTGTCGGAATGTCAAGGTATTCCCTTTCACTTTTGGACTTAGGTTCAGCGGAAATTCCAGCGAAGTATCTGGAAGAAATTCCAATTCGATATGTGCTAAAAATCGGCGTAACAAATCCACAGCTTCGTTGTCAGAAATCTTGAAGTCAGAAGCGCGCACAGACGAGAAGAAATCGATGCTGCGCTTTGCTCGCGTAAGTAAGACATTTAATCGTTTTGCCCCATTTTTCGTGTTGAGTGGCCCGAAGCGCATGTGAAATTCCCCTTCCAGATTTCGACCATAACCCAAGCTAATAATCAAGCGGTCGCATTCCTCTCCTTGCACATTTTCCAAGGCCTTAAAGAACGCTGTCCCCTCCATAATGCGCCGTTCCAATTCTACTGCACATTGCGGAGTTAACGCGGAAAATAATGCAGACAATTGCGTTTCGGAGAAAGCTACTACACCTAAGTGATCCTCTTCAAATACCGCCACTTCCAAGAGTTTCGCCACGTTTTGCGCTTCCACCCTATTTTGACGTTCATCAAAAACACCTTTTGAAGAATAATGCCAATGAATAGGTGCCTCAGTGGCGTTTGCTGAAGGGAAAGCAATCAGCTCGTTTTTATAGAAATTGCGGTTTGAAAAACGAATCAATTCTGGATGCTCGCTTCGGTAGTGGTGTCGCAAAAGGACATTTTTCCAATGAAAAGAGGCCTGATGCAAAAGGTCAATCGTATCTTCCGATTGTGCTTTAAAATAGGTCGAAGGTCCCATTTGTTGGTCGTCACCCGCGACCAGAATTCTACCCGAACGTTGGATTGTTCCTACCGCATTCTGCAAAGGTATCTGACTGGCTTCATCAAAAATTGCCACATCAAATATGCCTTGCTGCAACGGAAAACACTTCGCCACTTGGGCTGGATTACTTAACCAAAGTGGTTTCAATAACTGAATCCAGATCCGCGCTTCCGAAGCAAATAATTCACGCAGCGACGGATAATTTCTCGACTTCCCAAACTCCTTGACTAATATGGCTTTCCCTTTTTTCAATTGGACTTTTAAGGACTTATCCTCCGGAGTTAATTTTGTAGAAGCCGTTTGAAGGATCCGTTGGTAATGCATGAACACCCCGTACTGTTTTCGTTCAATCATTTGCGCAAATTGAACTGCTTCCAGATCTTGTTCAGTCATAACGGAAGCACACTTTTCTATTATTCTTTCTGGTGAAAAATTCACAAACTGCGGAAATTGTGTTGTCAATCGTGTGTAATTGCTTTTGCAAATGGACGCTTCGTAGTCAATAAAAATGGGGTAATTTTTAAGGTTCCTCAACAAAGCATCCGACACATTTTTCAGGTCGTTTTGATGGGCAAGTATTTCGGAAAGTTGTCCGGAAATCTGAGACAATACTAAGGCAATTTGTGCGTCATCTGTCCAGCGCATGTGGGCACGAAGATCAGAAAGCAACGCGTGAAGCGCAGCGTTTTCTTGGGCAAAAACTTGCCGTTCGGCTGCCGGGATTTTCATCCATTCCGACAAGGATTCTTCCGTGAATTGTTGAATTTGGAGGTGGATGACTTCCAACTCATGTTCCACATCAAACACGCCTATTTCGCAGAATTCAATTTTTATCTGCGCTATAGATGCCTCATGGTGCAAATATTGGCGCCATTTATTCAACGCTTCCACAGCGCCATCCACAGGAATTGTTGCTATTTTTTTCCATTGGGAACGGAAGCGATTTCGTGCAAAAAAAGAACTTCCTTTTGCCAATTCCGTCAAGCGCTCGGTCTCGGACAGGGTGGGAATTATCGTCCAATTCACCTTCTCACCAGCCATCGATGCATGGGCAATCTTTAGCTGCAAAAAGTTCTTTCGCAACGTTAAAAAACGCTTTTGCTCCTTTGAACCTGCACTTAAAATTGAAGCATATTTTCGAAACGATTCTCCCTCAAATTGTTGACAAAGGGCAGCTTTTTTCATGGCGCTGTGCAACTCCTTCCACGTCACAATTGTAAAGAGATTATTCAGTCGTGTCAATTCCTTGGACCATTTTTCAATCTGCTGATCAAAGGAGTGTAATGCATCACCGTTCAACACAAAGCGTTGCAGTAAAGACACAGCGTTGGTTATCTTGTGGTGGTATAAATTCTCAATCGTACCCTTGTGCTCAATCCACTCGTCCATTGTTGGCAAATCGCTCACATACGGTAAATGTTCGAAATCGTACTTTTTTGCAATGGCGTTAAAAGTGGCGTAATTGACCCCGCCTACCAATGTTTCCGAATTCAACAAATCGAGTTGCATCTGCAATTGATGCAGGTATTGTTCAGAAAGAAAAAGTGGGTTTTCAGTGTTTGGTGTGAACGATTCAAGGCGAAGCCAAGCGCTTTTTAAATCCGCCAGCACCTCTTTTGAAATGGTTTCAGATGTGGAAATAAAACAAAGGTGTCCTAGTCCAAAGGCGTTTAATTTGCGTTGAATGACCTCGAGCGCCACACGTTTTTCGGATACAACAAGAACAGAAAACCGATCTAAAAGTAGCTTTGCTACCAAATTCGACAAGACCTGTGATTTTCCTGTTCCTGGTGGACCTTGAACCACCACATGATTGGTTTCAATGGCTTTAAGTACCTTCAACTGATCGGGGTCAGCGGGGAAAAGGAGTGCTTTATTCAACTCAAAAGGAGTCAATTCATCTTGAGCTGAATCACCCAATAAATGTGTCAACGCATCGTTCAATGGCAACGACACTAGTTCCTCCAATTCACGAATGATCTCGAAGCGGTGGTGGTGAAAATTCCCGAGGAATAAGGGAGTTTCTCGCACCTCATCGAAGCCCGCAGTGCGCAGCAGTTCGACCAAGGACTCCAAAGAAGAGCAAACATCCGCATCCAACTGAAAAACATTCTTCAGGCGAATTTTTACAAATGGGTTAACGAAGCCATTTTCAGAATCAAACCGAAGTTGAACTGTTTCATTGACCTTATTGATCGCAACATCTACAGGCACAATCCACAACGGAGAATTCACATAAGCATCATTGACCTTCCAAGAGATGTGACCCTGCCCAATGCTAAGCGGAAAAATCCCTTGTTCACGTTGTATTTTCGTTGCTTGTTGGACAAGTGATTTAATGGTTCCTATGAAAGGGAAATCTTGAGTAAGCGCCGCTTCTTCCAGCTCTAGGGCTACACCACGCTCCAAGTTAACCAACAAATCGGACGCATTGAATTGACTCGAATCCGCGAGTAGTTGATGTATCCGTTCGTTGCTGTTTTGCGTCACACTGCGAATGTACGATGAGAAATTAAGAATTAAGAATTTGTTGCTGCGCAATTTGGTCCCTTCGGGAATTTGACGCCTTAGGCGATTCAGAATTTGATGCTGCGCAATTATGAATTTGATGCTGCGCAATTTGGTGCCTTCGGAATTTCAGAGCGTCGAAGCTAAAATCCAACAACTCGTAACTCGTAATTCGTAATTCGTAACTTAAAAAAGTCTTTCAGCGAAGCGCCTTGTCCGCCGAGGCGGGGTCCATTTTCCAATTAAGAATTTGATGCTGCGCAATTGAAAATTTGATCCCTTCGGGAATTTGACGCTATAG
>CANGIC010000133.1 GCA_947453795.1 Flavobacteriales bacterium | reverse complement strand
TAAAGCGAATGATGAGCATGCCGAAATCATTTTTTGTGATGCACTGCCTCTGCCCGATTCGTCTTCGATGCCTCTGTTGGGTACTTATCAGCAAGAAAACGTTCGAACAGTTTATGCAGCGGTCGAAGTCCTCAATCAACACGGCTTTGACATCTCGAATTCGCGCATTCATGAAGGACTAGAAAATTTAAAAAGAAACACAGGGATTTTTGGTCGAATGGAAGTCATTCAAAGAAATCCATTGATCATTTTGGATGTTTCACACAACGAAGAGGGCATTCGTTCCACCTTGGAGTACATTCATTCGGAAAATAAAGGTCAACTCTATTTGATCTACGGCAGCAGCGCGGACAAAGACATTGATTCCATTTTACCGCTCTTTCCGAGCAATGCGCATTTGTCCTTTTGTGCGTTCAAAAATACACGAAGTCTTTCGATTGAACAGTTGAAGAAAATGGCCACAGGCTTGAGCCCTTCGCCAAATTGTTTCGCGAATATTTTTGATGCCTTAGGAGAGGCAAAGAAACTAGCTACCGAAAAAGATACAATTTTGGTTTTTGGAAGCTTCTTCTTGATCAGCGATTATTTCAGTATTGAAAATCCTTAATGTTTTAGGAGCTTTGTGACACGCTCCATACCATCGATTCTTAGGTAATATTCACCAGGAGTTTGATTGGAAAAATCGATAGATGGATTTTCTAAAGTAAAAATTCCCTGAATGAAAAGCTTTCCACTCTGATCCTCAATGGTGAATTGTTTTCCAATAAAGGATGCTGGTATGGTCAAAGCACATACATCAGAAAACGGATTCGGATGAACAACAACATCAATTCCTTTCAGTTCCTCAATTCCCGAGGTGCAATCATTCACTTGAACGGATGAAGAGTGTGTCGCAGTTCCAGCCGCATTTGTTGCAACGAGACTTACGCTATAATTCCCTGGTGTTGAGTAGGTGATTGTTGGATTTGTTGCAGTTGACGTAGCTGGGGTTCCGCCGACAAATGTCCATGCATAAGACGTTGCACCTGTGGAGGAATTCGTATACGTTACGTTTTGTCCCGCACAAATGGTGGAATTGCTGGATGTAAAATTGGCTATAGGAATACTTGGTGCCGCATGACTCGCTAACCAAATCGTCATATTCATAATGAGTCGTCGATGATTACCCGATGCATCTTGTGTGTATCCATTGTACAGTACATCATTTGGATCACCCGTACCATCGTCCGTTGGAGAGCTGTCCCCTATTGCCCCAATTTTACCTTGACCGACTTTAGCATAGGCACAAAGGACATTATTGTTTCCAGAACTTGTTCCCGATTTGTAGATCACCCCTTTAACAGAGGCATTCTGTGTTGGATGAAGTGTCATCGTTGTACCACCAGCCCAAAGTACCTGAGTAACATTTCCCATCGGCCCATGAATGATACTGTCCGACGCTAGGGCATTTATGCTGGACGATGTCTGTGAAATATCAACCAAGTCAAATGTAAACCCTACGCCATTGTTCAAAACTCCATTGTTCGTGATGAAATCATTCCAAATGTCTGGTGAATCGAATCCATCATTGTTGCGGTCGCTAATCGTATGATCCGCCACCATGAATAAGCCACCGCCATTCATCACAAAATTCATCAAGGCCGTTTTTTCGGCCGCAGTAAACTTAATGTTGGGCTCATCCACTATGTACACCGTATAGTTCGACAAGTCATAGACATTTGACGCGCTACCGTAAGTAATTTGGCCACTGGCAGGAAGCGTTTCCACGTGGTATCCTTGTTTCACACAATCTACTCCCCAATTCGAAATTCCACCATTCCAAAACGATTCTGCTGTAGTTGCTGTTATTCCACTTTGAGCAGGCGTTGGAGTATTTTGTCCATTTGAATCGTTTCCATTCCCAACGACAGCCGTAGGGTACCAACCTATATTATGAAGATCCGCGTCAATAACCCAATCTGCATTACCTGATGTCTGTGCCTTTGTAGCATCAAAAAGTATTTTAACTGTCTGACTAAAAACAACTTGAAAAAAAGTAACGAACAACAATGATAGCACCAATCCCTTCATACAATTCAACTTAACTAATCGTTTGTAAAAACAAAAGACGAAGTTAGGGATTCGTGGTTGGAAAAGGTGTTTAAAAAGGTGATTTATGACTCGCTCTACTAAGGAAAAAAGTTTATAGCAAAAAAAAAGGAAGCTTTCGCTTCCTAAATTCTGTGGGAGATGAGGGGTTCGAACCCCCGACCATTAAAAGCAGAGTGAGAGTGAAGTGCGAGAGCGCTGAAACTCCACTTTGTTTTACTTCACTTCTTGCCCTGAGTTGATCGTAGGGGCACACTCTAACTCGCTCTAAGGAAAAAAGTTTATAGCAAAAAAAAAGGAAGCTTTTGCTTCCTAAATTCTGTGGGAGATGAGGGGTTCGAACCCCAACCATTAAAAGCAGAGTGAGAGTGAAGTGCGAAAGCGCTGAAACTCCACTTTGTTTTACTTCACTTCTTGCCCTGAGTTGATCGTAGGGGCACACTCTAACTCGCTCTAAGGAAAAAAGTTTATAGCAAAAAAAAAGGAAGCTTTCGCTTCCTAAATTCTGTGGGAGATGAGGGGTTCGAACCCCCGACCCCCTGCTTGTAAGGCAGGTGCTCTGAACCAGCTGAGCTAATCTCCCAATAAATGTGTACGCCTGTCGTTTCAAACGCGAGTGCAAATATAATGAGCTTTTTGTATTCTGCAATCGTTTCACCAAAAAAAAATCTTCAGAAATTACTTTTCAATGCTGTCCATTTGTGAAATCAATCCCATTCTTGCATCAACATGATGCTAAGTTGTTTAAATTAAGTAAATTCAAAACCTAAAATTTTACCATGCGTTATTTACTATTGCTTTCATTGCTTTTCTCCAGTGCTGTTTACGGACAAAAACGATTGATTCGTGAAACATCCTCTGAAATTATTTCTACGGCCTACGCCCTTCAAGAGAAATCGGAATACGAAAAGGCCATTGAGGAATATTCCAAAGTGAGCGTTAACGATACCAATTATGCCGTAGCACGCTACGAAATGGGAACTTGTTACCTGGAATTGGAGCAATTCGACGATGCTAAAAAAGTATTGCGTGCGCTGATTGATGAAGAAATCCGATTCGATTTTGAACAAGATGTCTACTCCAACCTTGGACTTGCCTACAAGCGTGGAGGTGATACGGTTAAAGCACTCGAAATCTACAACGAGGGAATCACGAAGTTTCCTATGGACTTTCGTCTGTATTACAACCGAGGACTAACACATGAAGCGTATAGAAACTACCAACAAGCTTTCGAAGATTTCAAAGCATGTATTCAGCGCAATGTTTATTTCGCTCCAGGCCATCTGCGATTGGGCATCATGGCTGCGCATGAAGAACATTACGCCGAAGCCACCATGGCATTGATCACCTACTTTGTACTCGACCCAACGAGTGAACGTGCCGGTAGCGTGATGAATTTTATCGATGAAATCGCAGACGGTACCTTTAATGCTGAACCTAAAGGGATTCTGTTTTCGGCTACGAATCCTTTCGAAGCGATCAACCTGTTGTACAACAACCGCGTTGCGCTCGACAAAAAATACAAGGTGAAACTTTCTGTACCCACTTCTTATGGCAAACAATTGCATTTTGTACTCAGCAATTCAACCTACAATCCATCGGACCAAGATTTTTTCAACCAAATTTATCTTCCTGTTTATCACCAAGTATTGAAAGAAAGCAAATTGGATTACCTGATTCTATTGAGTCTACTTTCCAGTGAATCTGAAAGCGTTCAGAAAAAAATAAAGGCAAAAATCAACCCAATCAAAGAATTCATCGATTGGTACCGTCCCGTGTACAATGCAACAATTTCCAACCAGTATTTTACATACGAAGGAAAAGTAGAGAAGATGTACATGGTCTATGAAGATTCAAGACTGAGTCATTATGGCCCCTTAGATGCTGAAGAACAACCTCATGGCAACTACTATTACTACCATACGAATGGTGCATTAATGCTTAAAGCACGATTCGAACATGGCAATCCTGTTGGAACTTTTGAATTTTTCAATTCAACGAACGATAAAATCTACAAGAAATTGAGCTTCATGGACAAGGAAGGATCGCGTCGTGTGGAAGAATTGTTTTATTACTCTGGTGAACGAATGGAGCGATCCACTACACTTGATCAAACATTGATTGACACCTTGGTGATGTACTACCGAGATGGCTCACTCAAAGAAACAATCGCTGTGAAAGATGGAAAGCGCCATGGTCAAGATATCGCCTATTATCCGAATGGAAAAATTCGCTTCGTGGGTAACTATGCCTTGGGCAAAGCAAATGGCGAGTTTAAAAACTACCACCGCAACGGAAAAATTGAGTCAGAATATACCTATGTGAATGATGTTCAACAAGGAAAAAGAACCAATTATTATGCGGACGGTAGTGTGCAATCGACCTACAACCTCAAAGATGACAACTATGATGGTCCTTATGAAGAGTTTTATGCGAATGGAAAATTGAGCGAAAAAGGAACTTACAAAAAAGGAGTTTCCGTTGGAGAATTGACCTACTACTACACCAACGGAACTGTTGAAAACAGTGTGACATTGGACGAAAGTGGACGCGAGAATGGGAAAGGAACGCTCTACGACATCGACGGAAAAAAATACCACGAGACCGATTTCGTTTCCGGGGAAATTAAAGAGATCCGTTTTTACGACAAAAAAGGAAATGTAACGGTAATCGCCGAACGTAAAGGCAAAAAATTGGCCTATCAGATGAATTACCCGGATGGAAAAGTGAACATTACTGGAAAATATGACGGGAATAAAAAAGAAGGACTTTGGAAATATTACGACGAGTATGGCAACTTAAGTAAGACTGAAAAATATGTCGACGGTCAAGTGTCTGACACCTTGTTTACCTATTATGCCAATGGCAAAGTTCACAAGCATATCGAATTCGCTGACGGCATGAGAAATGGGGTGTATATGGAGTATTCCGTATTCGGCGACCTGATTGAAGAAGGTTTTTACATGAACGACGACTTGGACCGCGAGTGGTATGAGTACTATTCCGACGGAACAACAGAAAACGAATACTACTACCTGGATGGCGAATTGCACGGTATTCAACGCACCTACTATATCAATGGGAAAATTGAAAACATCCAAGAATACGACAACGGATTGGAAATTCTGCACATCTACAAGGATACCAACGGGGTTGTCAAAGATCGTTTGGGTGAGTATCATGGTGAAGTAAGTTTGAAAGACCCCTCTAACAGCTATGTAAATTATACATCGACCTTTATGAATGGGGACAACAACGGTGTCATGACGGTTTATGGACCAAACGGTATGATTCTAACCCGTGGATCTTATGAAAATGGCGTACGAACGGGGCCATGGAAATGGTACTATACCAACGGAAAACTTTCTGAAGAAGCAACTTATGTAAATGGAGAATTGGAGGGCGTTGACACAGAATACCACCCGAATGGAAAACTGAAATACACCAGTACATTCTCCGATGGTGTCCAACAAGGAGAATTTAAAATCTATCATGAAAATGGCAAAGTGAAATTGGAGGGATCGCTGTTGGATGGAGAGCGTCACGGCAAGGCAACTTCATACACTCCTGATGGAAGTGTGATGCTCATTCGCTTATACAACCAAGGAGTGATTGAAAGTTATTCCTATCTCGGCACTGATGGTAAACCCGTGACATTCATTCCATTTACCAAGGAAGCAGACACGATGGTGACCTATCATAAAAATGGAAAACCGGCACTACGCTGCAAGCGTGTCAATGGCTTATTGGAAGGACCTTATGTGTCGTATTATGAAAATGGACAGATGTTCGAAAACGAGAATTTCTTGTACGATGAAAATCACGGAAGGTCCATAAACTATTATGCAGACGGAAAAATAATGGCCGATGTACTTTACGATAAAGGGGAAAAAGTAGGGATTGAAAAAATCTATTTTCCAAATGGCAAGATACATTCTGAGCAACAATTCGTATTAGGAGTGGCGCACGGTTTTTATAAAGAATACAGCGCAGAAGGAAAATTAGTATTAACGATACAGTATTACGATGGCGAGATCATTTCGGTCACAAAGAATTAATTCATTTCTAACTTTTTTCGGACTCTTTGTCTTCCTGCCATTTGTTGATGCGCAGAATCAAGAAACACTGGAAATTTACCGTGCGAAATATCCGAGTGAACAAGTCATCATGTTGAAGAATTCAAAATCTGTGCGCATCGAGAATGTAAAAGGTGAGCTTCGGGTTTTGGAACATATTCATGAAGAATACCTGATCCTGGATCAGAATGGTGGACAATTCTTGGCGGAAGAATCGATTGGTCATTCGAGCTTTGAGGAGCTAGAAATCAATGAGGCCTATGTGATCGTGCCCACCGAGAAGGGCTCAAAAAAGGTGGAAGTAACGAATATATCTACCCGCGATGCCGAAACAGACCCCGGTATTTTTCACGACGATAATAAGGAAACGTCACTGCTATTCCCGCGCTTAGAACCCGGTGCCTTGCGTGTGTTGGATTACACAACAGTAACAAAAGAAATTCGTTTTCCATTTGCCTTTTATTTTTCGACCTTCTGTCCCATTGAAGAATCTATTTTTCGCGTGGACGAAGACACCTCCATTCACACAAATTTACATCCCTATTTTACAGAAAAAATCAATGTAAAACTGGAAGAAACGATTAATAAAACCATAAGAACAAAGGTGTATTCTGTAAAGAATCCCCCAGCGATGAAATTTGAAGATGGTGCGCCACACCTCAGTTATTTTACACCCCACGTGATTGGTCAAATTGCCTACTACAACACAAAAAATGGTAAAGTAGATGTTGTAGAAAACTTGGACGGATTATATGCTTGGTACTACACCAACATCCAAGAAGTCATCAATGAGGTACCTTCCGATGAGATTCGAATGATGGCCGATTCATTGACACGCGCCATCAGCAGCGAACCCGAAAAAGTAAAAGCCATTTATTATTGGATTCAGAACAATATCAAGTACATCGCCTTTGAAGAAGGAGTGAATGGATTTATCCCCCGACAACCCTCAGCAATCATCAAGAAGCGCTACGGGGACTGTAAAGATATGGCAGCACTCATCTACAGCATGTTAAAATCTGTGGGCATCAAAAGCTACATGACCTGGCTTGGTTC
>CANGIC010000132.1 GCA_947453795.1 Flavobacteriales bacterium | reverse complement strand
GACCCCATCGGGGTCGAATAGATTTCGGCAGTTGAATTAAATGTAGCTCGCGTGGCGCGCAGGTTAGGAAGGTCGCTCTCGCTCTCTTTCTCACTCTGATTTTCTGTGGTGGATAAAAGCACTACTCGCTGCGCTCGTTGATCATGAGAGACCCCAACGGGGTCGAATAAAATTTCAGTGGAGGTAGATCGCTGCTCGCGTCGCTCGCCAGCTCGCTCTGATTCCCCTGGGATTATTGCATGAGCCCAAGTCATCGACGTGAAGTGGATAAAAGCACTACTCGCTGCGCTCGTTGGTGCTTTTTTAGTTCAACTGCTTACTCAAGCTCCTGCGTCGCTTGGTGCGCGATTGAACTAAAAAAGCACCGTCCTAAGGACAGTGCTTTTATCAGAGTGATTCGGCTGGGATTCGAACCCAGGACCCATACATTAAAAGTGTATTGCTCTACCAGCTGAGCTACCGAATCATCGCTTTCGCGGGTGCAAAGATAGTTGTATAATTTAGTTTATCAAGCGATAATCAGTTTTTTTTTGACTTTTAATGGCGATTGGCAGAACTGTTTTCGATTCATCGATGACCCAGAACTTGGCCACTAGGCGATTACGCATCTTTCCACTTGACCTGAAACTCTATTTCATTTTCCCCATCACCGCGCTCATGCTCAATGGTGAATTCTGCTCTGTCTGGCACATAAAGTGCCTCTCCCGCAATTGAAATACGGAAATTTTCTCCTTTTTCAATGGAATCTGCTAAGCGACGCAGCTTATCGACGAACTCTTCCTTCGTGTAACTCTTTTCAATATCTCTTTCTGACATCATTTTCTTGTTTTGTCAAAATTAGCAATTTGTTGGCGGTAAGCAAATGATGACAATCCAACAGAAATCGTATTTTTAACTCATGGAAAAAATCGTTCTCGTCGGATATATGGGTGCTGGAAAAACCCAACTTGGTAAAGCACTTGCTGCATCATTGAACATTCGGTTTATTAACTCAGATTCAGAAATTGAACACCAAACAGGAATGTCCATAGGTCAGATTTTTGAGCAATATGGTGAAGATTATTTTCGAAACCTTGAAAAGGAATACTTGAAATCTTTTGATATGAAAGATCCCTTTGTCCTAGCGACGGGAGGTGGAACACCCTGTTACAACGAACAAATGACCGTTCTGAACAGTTTAGGCACTACCGTTTACCTTCATTGTAGCAATGATACGCTGTTTTCTAGGTTAAAATTGGAACGCGATCACCGTCCGCTCATTGCGGGTTTAAGTGACGATGAGCTGCGGGAATCCATTGAATACCGAATGAATCAGCGGGAGAAGTTCTACCAATTGGCAAAAATTAATCTTTCAGAAAAGGATCAAAATGTGGAAGCACTTATTCGGCATCTTCATCAAAAAAACTAAGCCCCTCGCCAGATTGTTCCTTCTTTAAGATGAAATAATGTAGGGTGGACATGACGAAAATTACGATAAGGGAGATTTTGTCAAATGCACTCGTGTCGGTTCTGAAATAGTCATATCCCAAGTAAAAAAACAACATGCCAACGAAGATGATCAGCCCAGCCATCAAAAATGGAAAGAAGCGTGTTGATTTCCGCCAGAGCAGCACTAAGGAGAAGAGGATTAGTAGCCAGCAAACAATGCTAACACAAAAAAGAGTGGATAGTTTGTCCGTAAATTCTTTTGCAGAATAGCCAAGTTTAGCGCCGCGTTCAGCGAAAATGCTGTCAATCGCAACATGGCGATGTACATGAATCAAATGTTGAAAGGTCAATGCAACGTATCCCACGATGTTCCAAACAAGAAAAAGAACAGCAAGGATTCCTACTGTGTAAAAAGTAATTTTTGTGTAGGCGTCGGGCTCACTTTCTCCCAAAATAAAACGCAAAAGCCAATTATCTTGCCTTTGTCTTGTCCTTTGTCCATTGGATGTTTGTGTTCGTGCCATGCTTTGGTTAAAATTGCAGATAATTTCTCAAACGTTGCACTATAATGGAGGTTTACCTGAAGGATACATTATTTCTTGATTTTGGCAATCAACGCTTTGATTCGTTTTTAGCGCCAATCGATGCCTCCCTTCCAAAACATGAATTGGCCATCGCGTTGTATTACCTTGTGCGCGATGCCTTTATTTACGACCCGTATCACCTCGATCTGACCAATGAAGGTTTGCGCGCTTCGCAAGTATTGGATAAAAAGCGCGCATGGTGTGTGGAAAAATCAACGGTTTTGGCGGCCTGTGCGCGCCGATTAGGCATTCCGTCTCGTTTAGGGTACGCCATTGTCACCAATCACATTGGCGTCGAAAAGTTGACCAATTATTTGCGGCGTGACGAAATCGTGTTTCATGGTTTTGTCGAACTTTTTCTCAACGAACGCTGGGTGAAGTGCACTCCTGCCTTCGATCGGCGCATTTGTGCCATGAACAAGGTAAAGCCATTGGATTGGGATGGCGAAACAGATTCGTTGTTTCAGGAGTTTGATCAAGGCAAGCGATTCATGGAATATCGCCATTTCTATGGTGTTTTTGATGATGTGCCTATTCAACTGATGAATGATGAAATGAGGAAGTATTATCCCCATCTTTTTGAAGCTGAATTTAATACACGCGAATTTTCTTTCGTGCATTTGTGATTTACACTATTCCACGACAACAATCAAGTACTTGGAAACTTTCCAAAATTCGTGGGGATCTTTAATTTGAATCTTCGTATTCTTTCCTACCGGAACCAAGGTGTAGGCATCGGAAGGGTGGTCGGTAATGAATTGGGGCTTTGATCCTTCAACGAAGATTTCATTGTCCTCACGCATGTCGAGTGTTGAAAAGTACTTTTGGTTGAGGTGGCCCGCAACACGGATGCTCTTTTTTATACCAATAAATCCCTTTTTCTGTTCAATGACTTGATTTTTAATCAATTCCTCTCGTGTTCCGTACGAATAAAACACCGTGTTTAATTCATCCTTAAGTGATTCGGACAATTCATCTTTTTCACGGTACGCATCAAATAGTCGGGCGTACGAATGATTAATTGAACTCAACTCTTGTTGAAATTCGGCGAGTTGAAATTCCTTGGCATCGATTGTTTGCAGCAGATCATGCATCATCTTTTCCAGCTCAGAAAATTTTTTGTCCTTCAGATTGAGTTGTTTTGACAGCTTCGTAACCTTTTTTGCGTTTTCGACGCGCAGGAAATTGATATAATTGATCTGCCCTAGAATCCAATCTTTGTCATTTTCCGTTTGTTCAGGATCGCTAGCACGCAGTTTTATTTCGTGTTGCTTCAGTGCAATCGTTTCGAGATTTGTTCGGATTTGATTGTAGAATTCCAAGGAATTGTTCAGCATGGAATCTTTTTCATCATTGTCTTTTTCCAATGTTGCAATCCGATTTTGCAGTTCCATTTCGTTTGTTCGGGTGCTTGTCGTTGCTTTCTGTTCACAAGAGAGCAAGAGCATTCCTGCAAAAAGCAGGGTGAATGAGTGGTTCATGTCGTTTGTATTTCAAGTAAATATAGCCCTTTTCAACGCAAATTGTATCTTTGACAGGTAAATTTAAATCATGAGACAAATTCTATTTTTCTGTGCTACTTTCTTGCTTGCATTCTCCTCACTTTCACAGTCTGTGCACTACGAGTTGCGTATGCCTAAGCCGCAGAGTCATTATTTTCAGGTTGTTATGGAATTATCTGACTTCAAAGAATCGGAATTGCACCTGAAAATGCCGGCTTGGGCACCTGGCTCTTATTTGGTGCGTGAATTTGCCCGGAACGTAGATTTGGTCTATGCGGCGGATGAAAATGGTAAGAAATGGCGCTTGGATAAGGATGCCAAAAATGCGTGGGTGCTGAAGAAGGGAAATGCCAAAAAAATTCGAATCAGTTATGAGGTTTATTCCTTTGAATTATCTGTGCGCACAAGCTTTTTGGACTTGACACATGGCTATGTAAGCGGGAGCGGGGTGTTTATGTATGTAGATGGACACAAGGAAAAATCCGGTATTTTGACCGTTTTTCCGTTTTCTGAATTTAAAACGATAAGCACCGCATTGCCCCGAAAAGGGGAGGGAGTAGCAGCAGATGGCTCGGAAATATTTACTTATGAAAATTACGATCAGCTTGTCGATTGCCCGCTGGAAATAGGAAATCAGGAGGTGTTCGAATTTGTTGCCGCTGGTGTTAAGCATACCGTGGCGATGTACGGTACAGGAAATTATTCAGTCTATGCCCTACAAGAAGATATGGCTAAAATTGTGGAAGCAGCAACAGATGTTTTCGGTCAGAATCCGAACAAAGAATACACGTTTATCGTGCACAATGTGGTGGATGGTCAGGGTGGCTTGGAGCACTGCAATTCGACGACACTAAGCGTAAATCGATGGACCTACCAAGGCAAGGCCTATCTTGATTTCCTGAATTTGGTGGCGCATGAATATTTCCACTTGTGGAATGTAAAACGTATCCGTCCCATTGAACTTGGGCCTTTCAACTATGATGAGGAGAATTATACTACACTGCTTTGGGTGATGGAGGGATTCACGTCGTATTATGATGAACTTCTGATGCGCCGAGCGGGGTATATTTCTGAAAATGAATATCTCTCAAAGTTGGAATCCACGGTGAACTATGTAGAAGGTTCTGTTGGAGCTAGGGTTCAGCCCGTTGCGCATTCTAGCTTTGACGCATGGATTAAGGCCTACCGTCCAAATGAAAACAGCTCAAACACGACGATGACCTATTATTCAAGAGGCGCTATGCTTGCTGCTGTGTTTGATGCGATGATTATTGATAAATATTACGGTAAAAAATGCTTGGATCACTTCATGCGTGTGTTGTACGATAAGTATTACACGAAGTTGAAGCGCGGTTTCTCCGACAAGGAATTTCAAGCGGAGCTTTCGGCATTTTTGGATAAGGACATGTCTGATTTTTTCAACCGCTATGTCTATGGGACGGAAATGGTTCCTTTCGAGACTTATTTCGGACCTGCTGGTGTGGATGTTGGCTTTCGAAAAATTACCACGACCGCGTTGGGGGCAGGTTTGAAACAAGAAGGGAGCCGTTTGACGGTGCGTTCAGTGCGTAGTGGTTCGGCAGCCGAAAATGCAGGATTGAGTGTGAACGATGAAATCATCGGTTACAATGGCTTTCGCGTAGATCAAAGTGCCTTAGAATCGTTTTTATCGTCCCTCGAGGTGGGTGAAACCTTGAAATTATTGATTTCGCGCGATCAAATTCTTTTGGAATTGACCGTGGTGATGAGCGAATTTGAGCGACCTCAGTTTTCTTTCAAAGGGTCAACCCAAGTGGATAGGGAGAAATTACGCAGGTACTGGTTAAGAGCGATTTAATATGAAAATAATTCTCATTTTACTCGGGTTTATACCGTTTTTATCTTCTGCTCAATCGGAATTCGCAAACATCCAACTGAGAAACACAGGGGTGACAAATACCATCAATGGGTTGTGTGAGCCCGCCATCGCGATTGACCCCAACAACTCATCGATCATGGCGGCTGGCAGCATCATGAATGCCTATTATTATTCTACGGATGCAGGAGTCACATGGAAGAGCACATCGATGTCGAGCAAGTACGGGGTTTGGGGTGACCCAGTCCTCTTGTTTGATACCACTGGACGCGTATATTATTTTCACCTCAGTAACTATAAAAAAGCAACCTGGATTGACCGCATCGTTTGTCAGTCGTCGGAATCTGTGAATGGAAAATTCGATAAAGGGACCTTCCCAAAACCAAATGGCACCAAGGCGCAGGACAAACATTGGGTAGCACTTGATCCGAAGACCAATGAGATTTTTATGACTTGGACACAATTCGATGCTTATGATTCCCGCGAACCTAGAGATTCTTCCCGCATTATGTTCTCGAAATCATCCGATCAAGGAAAGTCGTGGAGTGATCCCTTGCGTATTTCCAAATTTGCCGGCGATTGTCAAGATGGCGATTACACCGTGGAAGGTGCAGTGCCAGCAGTTGGGCCAAACGGTGAAATTTATGTAACATGGACTGGACCCAAAGGACTTGTCTTCCAACGCTCTTTAGATCGCGGCAAAACATGGCTCCCCGAAGAGCAAGTGCTGCACGTTCATCATGGTGGATGGGAAATGACCATTCCTGGGATGTATAGGGCCAATGGACTGCCAATCCTTCAATGTGACTTGAGTAATGGTCCCAATCGCGGGAATTTATACCTAAACTGGTGCGATCAAAAAAATGGCTACAACAACACGGACGTGTGGCTTTCCGTTTCAGAAGATGGCGGTAAGTCATGGTCAGCTCCGAGAAAAGTCAATCAGGATACGACAACATCACATCAGTTTTTTACATGGATGAGCGTGGACCAATCGAATGGGAATCTGTATTTCGTCTATTATGACCGTCGCAACTATGACGACAATCAAACCGATGTGTACCTTTCTGTTTCGAGGGATGGTGGGCTGACCTTTTCCGATCACCGCATCTCACAAGAATCATTTCTCCCCGATCAGCAAGTGTTCTTTGGTGATTATTTAAACATTGCGGCAGTAAATGGAACCATTAGACCCATTTGGCCGCGCATGGACTACGGTAAAATTACCTTGTGGATTGCATTAATTCACGAAGAAGAATTGCTTAAGTTAAGCGGGAAATGATTGCCTCGTGCGCTGGAAATAGCGGCAATAATTCTTCTTTCGTAAAAAGTTCAAAGTCCCGAAAATCAAAACCAGGAGCTACCGTGCAAGAAACCAATGCATAAGATTTCTCATCTACGATACATGATCCAAAGATAGTCCCAGACGGCACCATGAGCTGCGGCGATTGTCCTTTAGATAGATCAGATCCCAGTAGATGTTCCGTGTGACCATTTTCATCTAGTGTATGCACAATGAGTGGGCTTCCAGAATGATGAAACCACATTTCATCCCCTACAATGCGATGAAAATGAGATACATCAGATGAGGTGAGTAAAAAATAGATGGCTGTCATTAAGTTGCGGTCGCCTTTCGAATTGACACCTTCGGCACGAAATGTTTCTTTATAATAACCGCCTTCAGGATGAGGAAGTAGCTCCAAACGGTCAATGATTGCTTGAATTTCTGAGTTCATAAGTTCGAATGTTAAAGAATAGGTCCATGGGTGAATTGGACGCCACGGTTTCGAATGTTGGGAAAGAAATACTTGACATCAATGGAAAGGTAACTGCCATCGACATTGCCAGAAACGGTATTCTTGATTCCTTGGTATTTGTATTGTGCAATGAGTT
>CANGIC010000131.1 GCA_947453795.1 Flavobacteriales bacterium | reverse complement strand
GCGGAGCCACCAAACTCGTAACTCGTGGCTTCGAGACTGCTTACGCACCTCAGCCACCTAATTCGTAACTCGTAACTTTTATTTAGCGCATGTCTGTTGCCGCGGAGCCACCTAACTCGTAATTCGTGGCTTCGAGACTGCTTACGCACCTCAGCCACCTAATTCGTAACTCGTAACTTTTATTTTAACGCATGTCCGATGGGGCGGAGCCACCAAACTCATAACTCGTAACTCATAACTCGTAACTCATAACTCGTAACTCATAACTCGTAACTCATAACTCGTAACTCATAACTCGTAACTCGTAACTCGTAATTAAAAAAAACCTACTCCACCTCAATCTTACTATACCCCGAACCGAGTGTCACTAGTTTCACCTTTGTTCCAATGCGGTCTTTCAATTCACTCACGTGTGAAATAATCCCGATGGATTTATTTCCTTTGTTTTGTAGGTCTTCGAGTAAGGAAACAGCTTCTTCCAAGGAATCAGGATCCAAGCTTCCGAAGCCCTCGTCAATGAACAATGACTCGATTTCTACTTTACGGGCGGCAAGGTCCGACAATCCTAACGCCAAGGCCAGACTCAATTTAAAGGTTTCGCCTCCGGAAAGGGAGAAAATGGAACGCGTTGTATTTCCCATGTAAGTATCCATTACCTGCAAATCACCGATATCAACTGCGCTCGGCATGGCAAGCAAGTACCTGTCTGAAAATGAAGTCAAACGATTATTCCCAAATTCAATCAACTGCTCAAATGTGAGGTCTTGAACAAAATTGGCAAAACGATTCCCTGTTTTTTCACCAATCAACTCATTCATTTTCGCCCAAAGTTTATAGTCCCTGTTCAGTTGATCTAAATGCGCTTGAGAATCTTTAAATCGTTCTCTATCTTCGTCATCACGGTCCAACTTGCCTTTTTTCAGCCCTAAATCTTCCGATAACTTGGTGAATAAATCAGTCGATTTATCCATGTCAGACTTAAGTGTGTCAATGTCTTTGGTTTCATCGTCGTTCGCTTGTTGCTCTTGAATGTCTTTTTGCAAGGATTTCTGGGTCGTTTCCAACGCTGTTCGACGTGTATCTAAAGCGTTCAACCGAGCACGCATTTGCTGGGCCATGGTTTCATCCAGCACATATAAACGATAGGTGTCAACATCAGGAATCCCGCGCTCATGTAAACGCAACAATAGATTTTTCTTTGATTCATCCGCAATTTTCATTCTACTTGTGACAGCCGCCTCAGCTGTCGTCGCCCATTTTGTCCGATCATCCAACTTTACTCCATTATCCCTTCGGGCATCGATGATGGATTTCGTGTCTTTTTCGATATCCACTCCCGCATACTGCTCACTCAGTTCCTTTTGAAGTGCGGTTAGATTATCCTTTAACGGAGCAATCTTCTCAAATTCAACACGAATGGATTCAAGCAATTCACTCTTTTTAAATTCCTTTTCTCCCTGCTCTAAGGCCAGAATGTCAGTATTCATGATTTTCAACGCCTCTTCCCAAACGGTGACAGGTGCATTCAGATCCCATCCAAAAGGAATGCACTCTTGCTGAAGAACTTCCTTTGAACGATTCAGCTTTCCTTCCAAGTCTAAAAGAAGATTTTTCTCATCTTCGATATCCTTGTGAAGTTTGTTTTTCGTTTCTTCATTTCGAATGAAGTCTGCATTGATGGTGGAATATAGCGTGTTGGCTTTATGGAGTAGTTCTTCAAATGAGCTCAACAATTTTTCTTCATATGACTCGTGGTAGGGATGTTCGATTGACCCACACAATGGACATTGTTCACCCGGAACTAAATCATTGCGTAGCTCATCCAATCCCCTCTCCGCATTCATTTTATCAAAATCCTTTTGGGCTTTCTCCTTGTCTTCGTTGGCTTTCGCTAAGTTGATTCTCAATTCAGCATGCCGCGCGTCTGCCTCAGCGAATTTGTTTTCATTTTGTTTTTGACTCTCGGTCTTTTGTACAAAATTGGAATGTTCTCTATCAAAATCTTTTCTACTGTTGCGCAATTCATTGGCGGGATGATAGGACTTTCTAAGCGCCTCTCTTTTCACCTTTAAATCATCCAAATCACTGACTTTCAACAATTCAATAGCTCCTTTGACACTTTCTATCTCCGAGGTCAAGCGTTGGTGGGATAATGCTGAGAATGGAATCAACAAACCTTCTCTACTCAAATCATCGAGGAATTTACCGATCTCCTTTTCGATTTGAGTCATGTTTTTTTGTTCATCCTCAATTTTCTTCTGAGAGGACTCAATCAATTTTCTAAAGGCCGTTAGTCGATCATTCAAGTCCTCGTCAGCAACTGCTTCACCAATCAAACTGGCGGCCGCAATCAGAAGCTCGTCATTTGACTTTTTGACCTCATCCATCTCCTCTTTCCAAACTTGGATGTCCCGTTTTAACTTCTGAATGGCAATTTCTTCCTGGTCCATCGCATTTACTTCTGCACGAAATACGGCCATTTCATCGTGCTTTGCCAATTGAACACGCTGGTCCTTTAGCGACTCTTCTTCGGTGATTAACACCCTAAAATCCGTCTCGTTCTTAACCCGCTTTTGCTCTAAATCAACCAATGTCGTTTTGAGTGTAATCAACGCTTGAATGGCATCACGTTCTTTTTTCATTCCATCGCGGATGGGTTCAATTTCGGCAATCTCCGCTTTAATCGCATTAATTTCGTCCTCTGACAACAATTCAATGCCTTGCATTAAGATTTTTTGATCTTCAACAGCACGCCACGCTTTACTGTTTCTTTCAAATACGCGTTTTCCAATTTCGCGGTAAATCTCTGTGCCTGTTATGGTCTCTAGTAAGGCATTTCGCTCGGTGCGTGGCGCCTGTAACAACTTTGCAAATTTACCTTGAGCAAGGATCAATGACTGCACGAACTGGTCGTAATTCAAGCCGATAATGCCCTCATTTTGTTTGATGACGTCGTCGTTTTTATCGCTAAGAATCTGATTCT
The DNA here is from genome assembly GCA_947453795.1 of Flavobacteriales bacterium. Taxonomy (GTDB): domain Bacteria; phylum Bacteroidota; class Bacteroidia; order Flavobacteriales_D; family Crocinitomicaceae; genus M0103. The sequence goes on along the minus strand of CANGIC010000131.1, from coordinate 4,309 downwards.
CATCGATGTCGAACAATTCTTGCTTGCGGTCGTTCAGTTTATTGTTTCGATTCTTGCTCATCGTCCATGAGGAACGGTAATGTTTCCCCTTGACTTCGTACACTACCTCTGTAAAACACTCCTTTGTGTGTCGTGTCAGTATAATCCCATCTTGTTCGACCAATTTATTGTTGATGACCTTTTGCTTTATTCTCGGAATTCGGCCATATAGGGCCAAGGTGATGGCGTCTAAAATGGTTGACTTCCCAGAGCCGGTTGGTCCTGTGATAACAAAAAGCCCTGCCGAACCCAAAGGATCTGCAGTGAAGTCTATATAATGTTCGTCTTTCAACGAATTGATATTTTTTAGGCGTATGCTGATAATTTTCATCGTGCTTTCCTCGCTTAATTTTCGTTTTGACCCAATTGCTCCATGATTTCACGGAAGGCATTCAATAGTTCATCTTCATTGTCCAGATTGGGTTCCAATTCCAAGCGTTTCTTGAACAACTCCTCGGGTTTCATTTCACTCAACAATGTCCCCGTAGCCAATAGTGTGGACAATCCTTTTTGCTGGTTCTCGAACTCTACTTTAGACTTAACAATCTTTAAACCAGGTACATTCGTCACTGTACGCAATTCCTCCAATCCTTCCATCGCACTCAAGCTGAATTCCTTTTCGCGCACAATGATTTCGGCCAAATCGGTCAACGGAGAATCCGTGGTGTAAGCTGCAATTTTCTGCCGAACCAGATCCAAGGTATCTTCAAAAAGAACGAGTTTTCTGCTCATCGGAATGTCATACCGCGTTTGCGTCATTGTTCCCGCCTCAAATTCCAATAGTACAATTTCCTTTTGGTCACTCTTCTCACTAAAACTCATAGGAATCGGTGATCCGCTGTAACGAATATTGGGGTGCCCCACTTCTTGCGGTTTATGAATATGACCAAGCGCCACATAATTTGCTTTGTCTCCAAAAATGCTTGAATCCACCCCCGCCTGATTTCCAATCTGAATATCGCGCTCACTTTCAGAAACCGTGGCTCCTTGGGCATACAAGTGCCCCATGATTACGAACGGTTTCCCTTCATAATTTTCTGTGTAATGTGCGTTGACGTTTTCGAAATAGGTCTTCAATCCATCGCGAATCTGCTCTATTTTATCGTTGTAGGTCTCCCCTGGAGCGGACTTGCGGATATCTCGGTCGCGCAGAAACGGAACTGCAGCGATCACAACGGATTGGTCCTCCTTTTTATATTCCACAAATAGTTCCTCAACCGACTCTGGTGCACCTCCTACCACATCAATTTTCAATAACTGAAGCAAATCTTTCGGTGCATTCAATACCGCTGGTGAATCGTGATTTCCACCGGTCAAAACAATGTGACAGTTTAACGGAATCATTTTTTCCAAAAACGCATAGTATTGCTTCATGTCCAGCTGCGTTGGATTGGCTTGATCAAAAAGGTCACCCGACATCAATAGCACATCAATGTCATTATCGCGAATAAAATCAATCAGCCAAGTGAAAAACCGTTCCATATCTTCGGTCAATTCGACCTTGTGCAGTTCTTTGCCGATATGCCAATCGGAGGTGTGGAGAATTTTAATGCTCATACTAGGGGGTTCGTTTTTAACGCTTTAATCGTGTTCCTGTTAAAATTAGAAAAAGATTACGAAAGACCTTAAGTGTTGGTCCGTTGGGCTTACGGAAAAACCAAACTTATTTAACACAAAAAGAAACTAATTTTTGAAAAAAGATATTCGTAGATAAATTCCAAGTAGATGCGCAGTTAAAAAACGTAGTTTACCTATATTTGTCAAAGCAAAACCACTCCTCGATCTTCGGATATTCCATTGGATTTTAACCCTTTAATCGAGCATAAATGAGTGATTCACATCCCGACTTCACCTTTCTTTTCATGGACTATGAAACATTTAATTTATCGCCACGAGGAGGTCGGGCATCCCAGTTTGCCGCGATACGGACAGATGCGGAGTTGAATATCCTTCCACATCGTGCGGTGAATCTATTTTGCGAGCAAAGTCCAGACAATATCCCATCGCCAGGGGCAGCCGTAACAACAGGCATCACACCTCAAAAAATTAAGCGCATTAAAAACGGAATTGAATTCCCTCCAAAAGGAAATGTTGATGCGGAAGTTGAGGTCTTGAATGAGTACCATTTTACACAGAAAATTCTATCCGAAATGTCAGTCCCTCGGACATGCACGCTTGGATTCAACAGCATACGATTCGACGATGAATACACGCGAAATTTAGCTTACCGAAATCTATTTGACCCCTATGCGCGTGAATATGCCAATCACAATTCCCGTTTTGATGTGTACCACCTGGTCTTAGCCACCTATGTTTTGCGCCCTCATCTCTTGACATTTCCCGCTGCACGAACAAAAGAAAGCGGTGAAATCGCGCTGAATTCGAGCACTGGAAATCCTATACCAAGTTTCCGACTTGAGGATTTATCCAAAGCCAATGGCGCTGATCATGCCCATGCACACGATGCCTTCAGCGATGTAGAAGCAACGATTTTTCTCATGAAAAAGATTAAAGAAGGTGATCCTGCCTTCTTTGATTTTGTGTTCTCCTTGCGTGATAAAAGTGTGTTTAACACCTACCTTCACCATGCGATTCAGTCCGCAGGTCAGAAGAAAAAACCTGTTTTTCATATCAGCTCAAATTACGGAAAGGAAAATCATGTTTTAGGGGTAGTTTATCCGATCATGGACCATCCTACACAATCAAACGCACATATTTTCTTTGACCTACGAAAAGATGTGTCCTTATTAATCGGCCTCGATACGGCGGCCATTAAAATGCGCTTATTTGGCAAAGCGGAAGAATTAAAAGCCAATGGTTTAGAACGACTCGTTGGCATTACCACGCTAAAAGCCAATCAATGTGAAGTTATTGCTGATTTAAACGAAAATGGCGCATTGCTAGACACCTTTTCTATTGATAAAAAAGCACTGCGCGAAAATCTTGATCTCATTCGCACGCATGAACTGTCGATCAAAGAAAAACTCAAAGAAGTCTATGCCGATGAACATACTTCGAAAGAACAGGACAGTGATTTGATGATTTATTCAGGTGGATTCTTCAGTAAACAGGAAAAGGATGAAATGATGCGTTTTCATGGTTTTGTTGAACGAGGAAATCTCCACGAATACAGTTGTGCAATTCCACTCAGCCGGCTACCAGAAATGATTTTCAAAATCAAAGCACGCAACTTCCCTGAAACGCTAACTGACGATGAAAAAGAACGTTGGAAGGAATACACTTCAAAACGACTGACGGATCCAGCGCTCGGTGCCGAAATCACCCTAGTAAACTATGCAACTGAAATGAACGCGCTGCGCAAACAGGAACTTGAACCTATTCAACACATGGTTCTTGACGAGATTGATGAGTATGTTGAGGGCTTGCTGGGCAATTAACAATTTGATGCTGCGCAATTTGGAATTTGATGCTGCGCAATTTGGAATTTGATGCTACGCAATTGAGAATTTGATTGCTTTGCAAATTTGTTCTTAACAGAATTTGGTCCTAAAGGAATTCAGCGAATCATTAAGTCTATTGTCATTTAGCGCAGCGTTCCTTTGTCTTTTGTCCTTCGAAGCTTAAAAAAAGCGAAGAAGTGTCCATTGTCTTAACATCTGAAAATCTTGATGTCTTAGTTTTCGGAATCCTCAAAACTCCACATGCAATGCATAAAAGATTACCCAGCTCCAACACGCTACATTTTGATCGGAATCTAAGATTTCCATGAAGCGCTGTGCTGCACTGTAATTGTCCGTCATTTTAGCGCCTATATAATTCAACACCGCCCTGGTATAGGCAAAAGACATAAAAACGGCTACGGTGAAGACGAGAATTTTTATTATACTAAGTATCATAATGAATGAAATTGGTTATTAATACCCGAGGCAATTTAGAATTTGGCCCCGAGCGAGAATTTGATGCTACGCAATTGAGAATTTGATGCTACGCAATTCGTAATTTGATGCTGCGCAATTTGGAATTTGATGCTGCGCAATTGAGAATTTGATGCCTTCGGCAATTGAGAATTTGATGCTACGCAATTAGAAATTTGATGCTCCGCAATTTGGAATTTGATGCCTCGTAATTCGTAACTCGTAACTCGTAATTCGTAACTCGTAATTCGTAACTCGTAACTCGTAATTCGTAACTCGTAATAGGTAACTCGTAACTAATCAAGTTTCATTTTCCGATCCTCGCACGAATCTCTGCCAAACTCGTCTCCCTGATCATTTTTCCATCTCGGAAAACTTCTTTCAGTTCCCCTTGT
>CANGIC010000130.1 GCA_947453795.1 Flavobacteriales bacterium | reverse complement strand
GGCGAATTTGAAACCAAATCCATCCTCACCGATACGGTTTTCCTTCGGCACCTTGACATCGTTGAACAACAAGGTATGTGTATCACTTCCGCGAATCCCCATTTTGTCTTCTTTCGCTCCGATAATGAATCCTTCCATACCGCGCTCAATAATAAACGCGTTGATTCCGCGGTGTCCAGCTTCTACATTTGTTTGTGCAATGACCAAATACACCGAAGCGGACGAACCATTCGTAATCCAGTTTTTCGTGCCATTCAACACATAATGATCACCATTGTCAATTGCAGTTGTCCGCTGAGAAGTAGCATCCGAACCTGCTTCTGGCTCTGATAAACAAAATGCACCAATCTTCTCGCCTTTCGCCAAAGGAACAAGGTATTTCAACTTTTGCTCCTCCGATCCATATTTTTCCAATCCCCAGCACACTAGTGAATTGTTTACTGACATACAGACCGAAGTAGATGCATCTACTTTAGAAATTTCTTCCATGGCCAACACATACGATAAGGTATCCATTCCGCTACCTCCATACTTCGGGTCCACCATCATGCCCATAAATCCAAGTTCACCCAACTGACGAATTTCCTCAGACGGAAAGCGTTGTTCGCGGTCACGGTCAATGACTTCTGCCTTAAGGACATTTTGTGCAAAATCTCTCGCAGCATCCTTTACTGCCAAATGTTCTTCTGATAATTCAAAATTCATGATGATATTGTTGCGTTTAGTTCGTTTCGAATACAAATGTAATCGAATAATTTTTACTTTTATCCAACTATGGATGCGACTGTATATGAAATGATCGGTTTAATGTCAGGCACCTCCCTCGACGGGCTTGATATCGCACATGTTCGCTTTCACCTCTCCGATTCATCCAACCCGAGTTTTGAGTTGCTGCATTCCAAAACAATGCCCTACTCCGATAGCATATTGCAACAGCTCACTCAAATTGACCAGCTCACACTTACTTCGGTAATGCTGCTCGACAAAGCCATTGGAAGGTTTTATGCCGATGAGATCAATCGTTTTCTGAAGGAGAATGAAATTTCAAAAAATCAAATTGATGCCATTGCGTCCCATGGTCAAACCATTCTGCACCAGCCCGCTAATGGAATCACCTTACAGCTTGGCTGCGGAACAACGCTCGCATTCCATACTGGAATAAAAGTAGTGAACGACTTTCGAACGAAGGATGTTGTGGCAGGTGGCCAAGGAGCACCGCTCGTTCCCATTGGCGATTTTGACCTTTTCAAAGACAAAGCAGATGCCTTCCTCAACATTGGCGGATTCACAAATGTCAGTTTCAAGAAGGACGCGGAAATCGTAGCGTTTGATGTTACCCCTGGAAATCTTCCATTGAATAAATTGGCCGCTTCCAAGGGATTGCCTTACGACAAAGACGGCGAACTTGCCCGGTCAGGAGACATCAACTTCTTCCTACTGGACTTGCTAAACACCTTGCCCTACTATACACAAGAGGCACCAAAATCTTTGGGTACCGAATGGCTTGAAGAACATTTTTATCCGCTCATAAAGTTCGATAAAGAAATTGAAAACAACCTACGCACCCTCACAGAACATATTGGAAATCAAGTGGGAAATGCACTGAACCACACAGGCGCAACCACTGTATTTGTTACTGGAGGTGGTGCAAAGAATGCTTTTTTAATGGAGCGCATTCGCAGTTATTTTAACGGTGAACTGATCGTTCCTGATGCAACACTCATCGATTTTAAGGAAGCGTTAATTTTCGCTTATTTGGGCGCGCTTTATTTACATGGAAAACCAAATGCATTGTGCTCAGTAACAGGTGCTCAACGGAATACATCCGGCGGCATCTTGCATCTCCCTTAATCGCACTTGAGTTATTCACATTCCGTTTGTGGTTAAATTCATTTCTTCCGCCTCAAACGCGTGAATTAATCCTTATTTTTGTCACTGTTTGCAAACTTTTAAGATGAAAGATCTCCTCGAAAAATTCGAGAATAAACGTCCAGAAATTGTTTTTGAATGGAAAGATTCAGAGACAGAAGCCGAAGGTTGGGTAGTGATTAATTCGCTACGCGGCGGGGCTGCAGGTGGCGGAACACGCATGCGCGTTGGACTCGACAAACGCGAAGTGGAATCGCTCGCCAAAACGATGGAAGTGAAATTCACGGTCTCAGGGCCCGCCATTGGAGGAGCAAAGTCAGGCATCAATTTCGACCCAAAAGATCCGCGAAAAGAAGGTGTTTTGCGTCGCTGGTTTGCTGCAGTTTCTCCTTTGTTGAAACATTATTACGGTACAGGAGGGGATTTGAATGTGGATGAAATTCACGAAGTCATTCCAATCACCGAAGATTGTGGCGTTTGGCACCCTCAAGAAGGTGTCTTTAACGGGCATTTTCAACCCCGTGAAGCGCAGAAAATAAACCGTATCGGACAGTTGCGTCAAGGGGTGCTGAAGGTTGTTGAAGACCCGAAATATACACCCGATGTGAACCGCAAATATGTGGTTGCTGACATGATCACCGGTTACGGTGTAGCAGAAAGCATCCGCCATTTCCATACGATTTGGGGTGGCGACATCACAGGAAAACGCGTCATCGTTCAAGGATGGGGCAATGTGGGATCCGCAGCGGCCTATTATTTGGCACAAAATGGGGCAACAATTGTTGGGATTATCGACCGCGTTGGTGGATTAATCCGCGAAGACGGCTTCACATTCGAAGAAATACATGCCTTATTCCTCCATAAAAATGGAAATGAGCTCGTTGCGGAAGGAATGCTTTCCTATGACGAAGTCAATCGGCGTATCTGGGACGTGAAGGCGGATGTCTTTATCCCATGTGCTGGTTCTCGTATGATCACGGAAGATCATTTGTCCCGAATGATTGCCGCTGGAGTTTCGGTGATCTCTTCTGGAGCGAATGTTCCCTTTGCCGACCCGCAAATTTTCTTTGGGCCTATCGCAGACCAAGCCGATGAATCGATATCCTTGATTCCAGACTTCATTTCCAACTGCGGAATGGCACGCGTATTCGCCTACCTCATGAGCAACGACCTTCACACCATCACTGATGAAGGAATTTTTAACGATGCCAGTGAAACTATTTTTTCTGCTTTAAGTAAAACACACGCCAGACACACTGAAAAAACCGGAATTGCGAAAGCTGCTTTCGCCATTGCATTGGATCAGCTGGTATAATGCCTAACCTATAATTGAATTATTAATTAAAACCAAAATCAAATGTTATCAGTAGTTGTTTTAATCTTCGTCCTAGGATACGTCGCCATCACGATGGAACACACCCTTAAAATGGACAAACTTATTCCTGCCTTATTAATGATGTGCCTTTCTTGGGCGGTAATTGCATTTGGCATTGATGGATTCTCACAATGGTTCAACCCACATAGTGGTTCGATCATGTCTATCTCTGGAATGGATCACGAAGGACGCATGATGTTGTTGGAAGGGACACTTTTACATCACTTCGGGAAGACAGCTGAAATTTTGATTTTCTTGATGGGGGCAATGGCAATCGTTGAAATGATAGACTTCTTCGAGGGATTTGGAGCGATTAAGCGCTTGATTAAAACACGCAGCAAGCGTACCTTGCTTTGGATCATTTCCTTCCTTGCCTTCTTCTTGTCTTCAATCATTGACAACCTTACAGCTACGATTGTATTGATTACAATTCTTCGTAAAATCGTTCCAAACCAAACAGACCGCATGTGGTACTCTGGTTTCATCATCATCGCAGCAAATGCCGGTGGTGCTTGGACACCAATTGGTGACGTAACAACGACGATGTTGTGGATGGCTGGAAAAGTAACTACCGGAAAATTGATGTTGCTTCTAGGAATTCCTTCATTGTTGAACATTCTGGTTCCTTTGGCGATTGGCTCTTTCTTGCCTGCCTTCAAAGGAGAAGTTGCTGAGATTGAAGATACAGATACTGGTAACAAATACAGCAGCTTGATGTTGTACCTTGGACTTGCTTTAGTCGTATTTGTTCCTGTATTCAAAACGGTTACACACCTCCCTCCGTACATCGGAATGATGTTATCGCTTTCCATCTTTGCCATCGTAGCGGAAGTATTGTCAAAACGTTCAATTTCGTTCACTGATCCGGATGCAACTGAAGCGAAAAGCCCAACTATGCATTCCTTGGGTCGTATTGAAATGCCATCGGTGTTATTCTTCTTAGGTATCTTGATGACAGTAGCTGCAATGGAAACATTGGGAATCATCTTCAACTTCGGACAACAAGTGAGCAGCAATATTTCTGAGAACTTATTCGTTACCCTGCTAGGTGCTTCATCTGCAGTAATTGACAACGTTCCTTTAGTAGCCGCAAGCATCGGTATGTTCCAAGACGCTCCAGATGCAAACGTTTGGCACTTCATCGCTTACGCAGCTGGAACAGGAGGTTCTATGTTAATCATCGGTTCTGCAGCAGGAGTTGTAGCCATGGGTATGGAGAAAATTACATTCTTCTGGTTCATGAAAAATATTACTTTACTTGCAGTGCTTGGTTACCTTGCAGGTATCGGTGCGTTCTTATTAATGGCCTAAATTATACACATTAAAAATTGTTCTCATGTTTCACTTTTTGAATATCCCTTTACAGATTGACGCCCAAGGAACAGCAGCAAAAGCTGTTGATTCTGTTTCCAAAGATGTACCCCTATGGGAAATCATCGATCAATCAAACGCTGGAATTGGGTGGTTGATTAACCTCATCCTTCTCATCATGTTTGGCTATACAATTTTTGTATTTGTTGAACGCTACCTCGCATTGAGTAAAGCATCGAAGGGTGAAGCGAACTTCATTGACCGCATTAAAGAGAAACTTTCTGAAGGGAAAATCAGTGAAGCGAAAGACATGTGTAAAAACTCGACAAGTCCAATCGCGCGCATGCTTTTGAAAGGTATCGAGCGCATCGGTGGAGCAAAAAATGAAAGCATCGCTGCGACTATTGAAAATACAGGAAAATTTGAAATCCTCCGTTTGGAACAACGCTTAAATTTCCTTGCTACGGCATCAGGTGCAGCTCCAATGATTGGATTCCTTGGAACAGTTGTCGGAATGGTTGTGGTATTCATCGACCTTCAAAATGCGACTTCACTTGAATTGAAAATCATCGCTCCAGGAATCATGACAGCCATGATTACAACGGTAGAAGGTTTGATCGTTGGAATTATCGCATTCATGGGCTACAATTTCTTGATTGGAAAAATTGGGAAGGTGGTGTACCAAATGGAGAATGCAGCTCTTGAATTCATGGATGTATTGAATCAACCACAGAAATAAGGAAGAACATGGATTTTAGTTCAAGAAATAAAGTAAAGGTAGAAGGCGGTATGGCATCCATGACTGACCTTGTCTTCTTGTTGCTGATTTTCTTCATCATCATGAGCTTGATGTCGAACAATCAAACACCCATTGATCTTCCTGAAGCGAAAGAAGAACTTCCTACCTCTACCGACCCCGTTCCTGCTACCGTTATTGTAACGGAGAACAATGAATACGTTGTTATGCCTGGTGGTGACATGAAAAAGCCGATGTCTTTTGACGAAATCAAAGAGCTCGCTGCACAAGCTGTTCAAGAATCGGGAAAATCAAAGTTGAAAATCGCTGGTCACAAGGATGCAAGCTATGAAGCTGTTTTTCAAGTTTTAGCGCTTGCTCAAGCCAATGCTTGGGATCCTGTTTTGTCGTACGAAAAATAAATGAGCTTATGAGTGCTGCATCTATTCCTCCTGTTGTATTACCAAAACACCGAAATACCGGTATTGCGGTAGCTGTGGGCTGTGTGCTTTTGGCACTTCTCATCTTGTTTATTTTCACATTTGAAATGGCCGATCCACCGCCTCGCGAGATCCCAATGAATACAACGACGTCTTTAACTGACCTAGAAATTAAAGACCTAAAAATTGAAACAGGTGGCGCTGGAGGAGGAACACCTTCCAATGACCCGATTCATGAAGTTACACCGCAAACGGAAAAGATTTTAACTCAGCGAAAGAATCCCAAATCTTCGTCAAATACCGGTGAATCGAACAAAACCAACGCAAATAACCATACAAATACAGCGACTACCACTTCACAGAATGATGATCCTTTCTCTCAAGGCGGCGAAGGTGGCGGATTAGGCGGTGGCCGCGGAGGTAAGTTTGGTCCAGACAATGGCAATAACGACGGTAAAGGAAATAGTGATCCGAAAACACGGATTCGTCAAAACGACCCCAATTTCGAAAACATTGAAGTGGAACGTGTCATTCGTGTAAACTTGCAAATGACAATCGACGAAAATGGTCAAATTATCAGCGCGCGTTCTACATCAAAGACTACGACTACGGACCAACGGATTATCAACCGAGTTATCAGCGAAGTGAAGCGACAAGTGCGCTACAACAAGGATCCAGACACATCACCTGTAACAGTGTATTTAACGGTTGAGCTCGAACCTAAATAACTTGTACTCAGAATCAATAGATTGGCTTTTTAGTCAATTTCCCTCCTACCAAAATACTGGAGCCAATGCCTATAAACCTGATTTAGGGAATATTCGTCGGCTTTGTCATTTTTTCGACAATCCTCAGGACGAACTTAAATTTATTCATGTAGCTGGAACCAATGGGAAAGGTTCAGTAAGTAGCATGCTGGCCTCAATTCTGACTGAATCCGGCGAAAAAACAGGTCTTTTCACTTCTCCACACATCCATGACTTCCGAGAGCGCATTCGCATCAATGGAGAAATGATCTCTGAAGAAGAAGTGGTCTCATTTTGCACCCATCTCCGCGCTTCTCTCCTTGACTTTGAACCTTCCTTCTTTGAAATTACCTGTTGCATGGCCTTGGTGCATTTCAAACGAAACCATTGCAGCATTGCAGTCATTGAAACGGGTTTAGGTGGACGCTTGGACGCAACGAATATCATTACACCTATACTGAGTATCATCACCAACATTAGTTTGGAACACATGCAATTCTTGGGGAATGATTTGCCTTCCATCGCAGGAGAAAAGGCGGGAATCATAAAGCCACACGTTCCTGTCGTGATTGGACGATCTAATGCATTGACACATGATGTTTTTCAGTCTAAAGCGAATGATGAGCATGCCGAAATCATTTTTTGTGATGCACTGCCTCTGCCCGATTCGTCTTCGATGCCTCTGTTGGGTACTTATCAGCAAGAAAACGTTCGAACAGTTTATGCAGCGGTCGAAGTGCTCAATCAACACGGCTTTGACATCTCGAATTCGCGCATTCATGAAGGACTAGAAAATTTAAAAAGAAACACAGGGATTTTTGGTCGAATGGAAGTCAT
>CANGIC010000129.1 GCA_947453795.1 Flavobacteriales bacterium | reverse complement strand
TCAGCCAATGCGAATTACATCCAGTATGTGGACAATACGCCAGGGGTGAATTGGAACGTAAACGGAATCAACTGGAATGTCAAGTATGCGGGAACAGTCGAGTTTTGGAAGAAAACAGCATCTATTCAACTCAATGCGGCCTATAATGCGCCAAGAATTTCAGTACAAGGTCGTGCTCAGCGTCGCGGACCGGTTGATATTTCAGGTGAAAAAACATTCAAAGACGGCAAATGGTCACTTGGCTTTAAGGTGACAGACATTTTCAATCGTCAAGGATTCTACCTAACCGTAGACCAACCCGGAATCGATCAAGTAGTTGAATATAAGTGGTTAACCCGCAAGTATTATTTGACCTTTTCCTACAAATTTGGAAAACTGGAAATGTCTGGCAAGAAACAAGCTGGCGGCGACGGCGGAGGGTTTGACATGTAATAAAGTTTAATTACGAATTACGAGTTACGAGTTACGAGTTACGAATTACGAGTTACAAATTACGAGTTGCGAATTACGAGTTACGGAGTTACGAATTCGGTGTCTCCACCGCAGCGGACACGTGAGGTGCAAAAGCAGACCCGAAGCCACGAATTACTCCAATGAATCGAAACAATTCGAAGATTGATGAAGTCCTGAAGCGCAGCGGACCATTCATTAGAGGGAGACAGCGAAACTACACTTTAGGTAAAGATCCCCGAAGTATTTGGAAAAGATCCGAGAGTGTTCGAAGTTGAAATTAACTCGTAACTGGTAACTCGTAACTTTCAGAAGTCCTTTGTCTTTCTTACTTCCTGCACGAATACACGAACGCAGGGGGGAAATTCAATGGGGTAAAGCGGATTTGCATTTTTTTGAATGTCTTCTGAATCTGCTTTTTGGATTGAAGCGAATATTGAAATTGAACATAGTGACCGTTTTCAACCAACGCGTCATCGGCAGCATTTAGGATCGAATCTCTCAATTCTTTCGGGAAGTTGGCCAAGGGGAGGGAAGATACCACAACATCCGCGTGATTCAGTCCTTCTTTTTCTAAGTATTCTTGGATTTTTTCAGCACTGTCATGAATCAATCGCACTCTAGGATCAGTGTATCGCGAACGCAGTTGATCCATGAAATGATCGTTGAGTTCAAACACCAAAAGCACAGCATCAGGATGCATTAATTCTACGATTTTATCTGTGAAAACACCAGTGCCTGGACCTAGTTCTACAATGACTTTAGCTCGCTTAAAATCAATCCCTTTCAGCATTTTTTGCGCAAGAAATCGCGAACTTGGCGCCATAGCACCAACCATTTTTTTTTCTTGCCAAAACTGACGTAGGAAGGATTTTTTCTTTGACATAAGCAGTTACTCCTTAAGTGCTAATTTACCGTTATTCACAACACCGTGAACCAATCCATGCATTTCTTCGCCGATAAAGGGAGAGTTTTTGGCACCCGAATGAATCATTGACGCCTCAAATGTCCATGTTTTATCGGGAGAAAAAAGTGTGATATCTGCCTTTGTTCCAACTGTAATGGGATAGATTGGAATACCAGAGATGTTTCTTGCATTTACTGCAACGGCGTTCACGAATTGCTTTAGTTCGAATTCATCACATTTCCCCAAACTGCCAAATACCGTTTGAAGTTGAAGCGATCCAAAGGATGCATGGTCAAATTCAACGTCTTTTTCTTCGGTGTCATGCGGTCGGTGGTCAGACACTATGGTATCGATTGTTCCGTCGGCCAATCCTGCCCAAAGTGCTTTACGGTCTGATTCGCGGCGGTACGGAGGCATTACTTTATGGTGGGTGTTGAAGTCAAGCACTGCTGTTTCGTTGAAAATTAAATTCACCACATGCACATCACACGTCACTTGCAGTCCTTTTGATTTTGCGTTTCGAACGAGCGACACACTTTCTTCACACGAAATCCCTGTTAAGTGTAGATAGCCACCCGTGTATTCGAGTAGGCGTAAGTTCCGTTCCAATTGGATCACTTCAGCGATGTCTGGATCTGCTTTTAGTCCTGTTTTTGTTGATGCTTCGCCCTCATTTACCATTCCTGCCCCTGCAATCGCCGCATCTCTGGAAAATGCTACAATTCTACCGTGAAAATTCTTGGCGTAAAGTAGCGCGCGGAACATGATTCCTGAACTAACAGGAACCGTATCGTCCGAAAATAGGGTAGCGCCTGACTGCTTCATATCGTACATTTCGGAAAGTGTTTCGCCTTTCATCTGTTGCGTAATGGCGCCAATTGGGTGGATTGAGGAGACATGGTTTTCTCCTCTGCGCAGCATGTATTCGATCAATGTTTTGCCATCCACGACAGGGTGGGTAGAAGGGAGCACACATACATGGGTATATCCGCCAGCAGCAGCAGCATCAAGTCCGGATGAAATGGTCTCTTTATGCTCTTCCCCTGGATCACAAAATGCTGCTTTTAAATCAACCCAACCTTGGGAAATGTGTAGATTATTGCATTCGATGACATGTGCATCGTCGCTAACTATTGCTTCCGAGATCTCTTCAATTATGCCGTCATTGATCAAAATATCTTTTACCAATCCATGATGTTCAGACGTAGCGTCGACAATTGTTGCGTGTTTAATTAGAATCTTCATAACGTGTTATTTCCAAAACTTAAGAACGAGCATTTCTCCGATCAAGAAGATTAGGCCCAACAAAATAAATAGTTTCCAGTATTCTTTTGGCTTTTCAATGTCAATTTTCGCCAGTGTATTTCCTTGATTTACCTCAGTATATGAAACATTTTCCAAGCCACATCCTTCCAAACCATCGATGATTTCATTGTCGTCTAAATAGTCCGTAATGGATTCAATTCGGTTATAGTTTAAGGATAGCATGCCTTCCGGTTTTTCGTCAACTATGGTGTAGGTGCCCGCAGTCAAAGATTCTAAGGCCTCATTGCCACTTAAAGAGATATAGGTGATTTGACCTTGGGTGCGTGTCATTGGGATAAAATCAATTTTACCTCTCTTTAGATGAATTGGACTTTCACCTTCATTCTTTTTGTAGAGCGGGAATACAGATTCTTTTCCAATCGTAAGGGCATTTGGAGCTTTGCGCTGACTCATTTCCGCGATGCGTAAAACAATGGCTGGAAACAAGGCGTCGTCTGTAAAGCTGCCAAAGTCATCCGTTAAAGCACTGGTAAACAAGAAGGCATTTATGGATCCTCCAGACCGCATGAGGAGCGGTGCACCGTTTTGCAAATGAATCAGTTCATAAACATTGTCGTTGCCAGATTTACTTGTTCGATAGGCCTGCTTGATTGCTGGAAGGTTGAGATCTTCTTTTTGCTTTTCAAACATTCCGTAATAAAAGGCATCGTCATATTCCAAGCGGTCTATTTTTACTCCCGTTGAAAATTTTCCCGTGATCGCCGGCATTTGGATATCCGATAAAAGTGAATTCCATGATCCAAACTCACATTTCGCACCTGGGAATAGGGCCAAAGTACCGCCTGTTTCAGTAAATGAGGATAAATCTGCGGCAAGTGATGAGGGCAGTTCATTCATCCCATTGATGAATATCAAGTCAACTCCTTTTAGTTGATTCGCAGTGTATTCATTTTGATTGATGGAAGAAACGGAATAAAAACGTTCGAGTGCATACACTTGAGAAACAGCAGGTGCTGCATCTTCGCCGTTGATCAAGAGTATTTTTGTTTCACTGTCTGTGTACCAAGAAAAATAATAATCATCGTCCCAAAACAATTGTTTGTCGTTGACGGTAAGTGTTGCGGACTGATACCCTGTTTGTTTTTCAGTAAAATTAATCACTGTTTCTACTTGTTTTCCAGCCGGAAGATCCACAAAAACATCCCTACGGATTGAACCGCTTGTAAACGATAGTTCCGCATTGGTCATGGACTCTTTTCCAGAATTCACTAGTCTCACGGTCAACTCACTGTTTTGACCTGCGCGGTGAATCGGCGTAGAAAACCAAACGGAGTCAATGAAAAGATTTCCTTTTTCTTGTGGGGTAAATTGGATGGGGTAATAAAAGCCAGCTTCGTCCTTCTTGATGTTTTTGAATTGGCTCGTTGACTTTTGGAAATCCGATAAAAGGAGGTATTGCCGAGAACCGAGTTTTTCTCCTGATTCTTCTTCGCGATCTAGAAAGCTGCGTTGCCAATCCAAGACATTATCGATGGAGCGATTCAAGGCAATGGGTTTGATTTTGTCAATCATTTCAAGGGCCTCAGCTTTGGTGACTAAGCGTTGCTCAAGTCCACCCATTGTGTTGGTGTTGAGAAGCACACGAACATCAGCTGCCGCTTTAACGAGAATACCTCTTGCTGTTTCACACGCCTCTGAAATCAATTCTCCTTCAGCACCTTTGGCCGTCATCGAGAAGGAATTGTCAATGTAAATGGCTAAAACGGGACTGCCCCCTTTTGAATGGCTGTTTTCCACTACTTTGTAGGGTTGCGCAAAGGCAATGATTAAAGCGGCAAGTGCCAGAAGCCGCAAGGCAAGGAGGAGTAAATGCTTTAATCGTTGTGTGGAACGCGTTTGTTGTTCAAGCCGTTGAATGAACTTTAAACTAGAGAAGTATAAAATTTTATACCTTCTGAAATTGAATAAATGAATAATAATGGGGATCGCAAGAGAGAATAGGGCCCAAAGAAATTCAGGATAGACAAATTTCATGACTCAAAAATAGTGAAAAATACGCTTTGAACGAGCGATTCCTGTGGCAATCTTAAAACTTTTCAAATGCGCCAATGCCAAAGAGGGCGAAATCATATTTTACAGGGTCCGCAGCGTCAAACGCTCTTAATCTGAGCATCAACTCATCCAGTGCTTTCCAATCGTCTTGTTTTCGCGATAAAAGTCCAAGATCACGGGCATTGCGTGAGGTGTGAACATCAAGTGGCAAGTAGAGCTCAGAGGACGGAATACTCTTCCAAAGTCCAAAGTCGACTCCCTTCGCAGAATCCCGAACCATCCATCTTAGGTACATGTTGATCCGTTTACACGCCGAATTGCGCAGTGGATCAGATACGTGCTTCATGCTGCGTTGCAAATCATTGGTTTGAAAAAATGTACTTCTAAAATTTGCAATTCTACCTTTTACACCTTCAATTTCTGGATGTGTCGCGAAACACGCTTCAAGGGTTGAGTTCTTGTAAATCCGATGAAGGGAAAGGAAGAATTGATTTAAGTCGGCAACATTAAATGTTCGGTGAACAAATGTGCTGTTTTTCAGTGTTTTCGCGGAGTAACCATGGATGAAGTTCAAAGGTTCATTTTCCATGATCTCAATGAGTTTTTCACCACTTGAAATGATTCCTTTTCGCGTACCCCAGGCAATTGTTGAAATGAGGAAAGCGACAATTTCTATGTCTTCCTTGCGCTCAAAACGGTGAGGTAACTGAATGGGGTCAGATTGAATAAACGCCGAATTTTCGTATTGTTCGGCCTTAAAATCGAGAAATTCTTTGAGTTCTTGATCAGTCATTTTGAACAAATACTCCGTCCCGCATGGTCAACATGCGATCGGCCATTCGGGCAAGCGAATCGTTGTGGGTTACGATGATTACCGTTTGATCAAATTCGTCTCGTAACTGAATGAATAGGGCATGCAGTTCTGCGGCATTTTGAGAATCGAGATTTCCGGATGGCTCATCGGCAAAAATGATTTTTGGCTTGTTAATGAGTGCCCTGCAAACCGCCGTTCTTTGTTGCTCACCACCAGACAATTCAGATGGTTTGTGGTCAGCACGGTCTTTCAAGCCAAGGCGTTCGAGCAATACCAATGCTTCGTTTTTTGCTTCTTGCATGCCAACGCCCTTTATCAACGCTGGAAGCATGACATTTTCCACGGCAGTAAATTCAGGCAATAACTGGTGGAACTGAAAGATGAAGGAAATCTCTTGATTTCTAAATGCGGACAATTTCTTTCCGTTGAGGGTAAAAGGATTTGTTCCACCAATTTCCAAGGTGCCTTGGTCAGGAGCATCAAGGGTACCTAAGATCTGAAGTAATGTTGTTTTTCCAGCGCCTGAAGATCCCACAATCGCCACAATTTCACCTTTAGCCACAGACAAATCGAGGCCTTTTAGGATGTGTAAATCGTTGTATGATTTGTGAATATTCTTGGCAACTAAGATCATTTATTCATTTTTAAGGTATGCCCCATTTTATCACGCTTCGTCTTCATATACAGTTCGTTATGTACATTGCTTTCAATCTCTAGTGGAACAGATTCAACAATCTCTAAACCGTAACCCACCAACCCCGTTCTTTTCGTAGGATTGTTGGTGAGAAGTCGCATTTTCTTTACACCAAGATCACGAATGATTTGTGCTCCAATACCGTAATCGCGTTCGTCGGGTTTGAAACCAAGTTTTACATTGGCCTCCATCGTATCGTAACCTTGCTCTTGAAGTTCGTAGGCCTTTAGCTTGTTGATTAATCCAATACCTCGTCCTTCTTGGTTCATGTATATAATGACTCCTTTTCCGGCCGCTTCGATCATATCCATTGCCTTGTGCAACTGTGGACCGCAATCGCAACGGCATGAGCCAAAGATATCACCTGTTAAGCAAGAGGAGTGTACACGCACCAAAACGGGCTCGTCTTTTTCCCAAGTGCCTTTGACTAAAGCGAGATGCTCTTGTCCAGAGTTCGTGTCGCGGAAGGCATGAAGCTGAAAATTCCCATGTTCAGTTGGCATCTTTACATTGACAAGTCGTTCAATCAATGATTCATTCTTGATACGGTACTCGATCAAATCTTCAATCGAAACAATCTTTAAGTCAAACTTAAGCGCAATTTCCATCAATTGTGGAAGACGTGCCATTGTACCGTCTTCATTCAGGATTTCAACGATTACGCCAGCTGGCTCAAAACCTGCCAAACGGGATAAATCGATGGCCGCTTCAGTATGTCCTGCTCGGCGAAGAACGCCACCTTTTTTTGCGCGTAATGGAAAGATATGTCCTGGTTTCCCAAGTTCATCGGGATGAGTAGCGGGATTGATTAAAGCTTGGATCGTTTTTGAACGGTCACTGGCAGAAATTCCTGTCGTGCAGCCATGTCCATTGAGGTCAACTGATACTGTAAATGGAGTTTCATAAGTTGCTGAATTTGAACGAACCATAAGGTCAAGCCCAAGTTCATCGCAGCGATCTTCCACTAAAGGTGCACAGATGAGTCCACGTCCATGTGTCGCCATGAAATTGATGATTTCTGGGGTTACATTTCGCGCGGCTGTTAAGAAATCGCCTTCATTTTCGCGTTCCTCGTCATCGACTACGATTATCACTCTACCTTGTTGAATTTCTTCAATCGCCTCTTCAATCGTA
>CANGIC010000128.1 GCA_947453795.1 Flavobacteriales bacterium | reverse complement strand
ATTCTTCATTAAAGTCGATCCAAGGGTGTCTTCACCCCATCCACTAAGGAATAACACGCCAATTTATCCTTGAAAACAGACGATTTGAATACGGAGGTATTCAACAGCATACGCACGCATTCCTGAATTCCTTCCACAATAGATGGGTGAGGGTGAATCAATTCTGAAAGCACTTCAATGGGCAATTGTAGTTTAATCAATAATCCCACGGCTTGAATTGCAGTTGAAGCATGTTCACCTACAGCGCGCATTCCTAAGATCCGCATCTCGTCATCGTTCGTCACAATAATTTTAAAGAATCCTTGGGTCTTGCGCATGGCGATTGCTCGGGTAATGAGGGAATAATCCAGCTTCACGACTTTTACAGGAATATTCTGTTCGATGCACTGGGACTCATTCATTCCAACGGCAGCTACTTCAGGGTTTAAAAACATGATGGTGCAAATATTGTCATAACTCAAAGGCGTTGCTTTGTTGCCAAACATTTTTTCAACGGCATGTCGCGCTTCAAGTTCTCCCATGTTCACCAAGGCAATGCGACCTGACACATCTCCCGCAGCATAAATATTTGGGATATTGGTAAGCGTATCTTCATCTCCGATGTGTATGCCACGTTTGGACATAAGCACCCCAGCTTTCTCAATATTTAATTTTTCAATATTCGGAATGCGTCCAATCGACAAAAGGGCTTTTTCCACTTGAATGATTTCGCGCGAGCCATCAGGATAAGAGAGTTCATATTCAACTTCACCGTTGATTGTTTCCATGCGTTCCAATTGCGCATTGTGGTGAATGGTAATTCCTTTGTCTTGGAAATTACTGGCGACGAGTTTAGAAATGTCCGCGTCTTCAAAGGGCAAGATTTGATCTTGTCGGTCTATGATGTATACTTTTGTTTTTCCGAAATTGGAAAAAATAGTAGCGTATTCACAGCCAATAACTCCAGCACCAACGATCACAAGACTTTTTGGATAATCATCAATTTGATCAATTCCATCGCTCGTAAGAATGCTTTTCTCATCCACCTTGATGTTAGGTACATAACGCGGTCGACTGCCAGTTGCCAACAAAATATTTTCTCCCCAAACCGTCTTAGTCTCTCCTTCATGTGTGATGAGTATTTCGTTTTTAGAAAGAAAGGAGCCCTCACCACGAACATAATGCAACAGGTTATGCATCGATTCGGTTTGCAACAATTTAATGTGACAGGAGTACTGAAATTTGCGTTCAAAAATTGCTTCAGCCAAGGTGCGCTTTACTTCGCTCCAAGAAATTTCATAGGGTTTACGCCCTTCAGAGACGATGGTGTCATTGATGCCTGAAACGCGATTGGATAGTTCCCAAAGCGTTTTGGAGGAAAGAGCACCATTGTAAACACCTGCACCTCCAACCTTGTCCTTCTCGATTAAACAGACACGTTTACCAAAGTCGATTGCGCGCATCGCGGCGGCGTAACCTGCAGGACCTCCTCCAATGACCACTAGATCAAATTTCTCCATCTTTTCGTAATTTCGTTCCGAAGATAGAAATGTTCGAGGGAAGAGAGTTACAGAATGGGAAAAATCAACGCACAATTTAAAGTTATACTTGATAAAGCGCAAGTGGAACAAGCGGAAACACGCGTGTTTTTTGAACGTGTTAAAAAGAAGAAGCCACGTGACCTGGATACCAAGATTCATGATCTTCATGAGAAGACCTTTAAAAAAATCGATTGTTTGCAATGTGCCAATTGTTGTTCTACAACAAGTCCAATTTTTCGCGATGTAGACATCAAACGCCTAGCTAAGCACTTAAAAATGAAGGAAAATCAGTTTGTTTCTTCCTACTTAAAAATGGACGAAGAAAGCGATTATGTCCTGCAACAATCGCCTTGTGCTTTTCTTGGAAACGACAACAAGTGTTCGGTATATGAGCACCGTCCTTTGGCTTGCAGGGAATACCCGCACACGGATAGGA
The DNA here is from genome assembly GCA_947453795.1 of Flavobacteriales bacterium. Classification (GTDB taxonomy): domain Bacteria; phylum Bacteroidota; class Bacteroidia; order Flavobacteriales_D; family Crocinitomicaceae; genus M0103. The sequence goes on along the minus strand of CANGIC010000128.1, from coordinate 5,467 downwards.
AAAACATGATTCAAATACTTGGAATTACGGAGAAAAACACCCTGATTTGTCCCGCTGTAGCGACAATTTTTGAAGAATTAAAAAAGGGCTATTTGTAGCCAACTTTTTTCTGCGTATTTTCGTCTTTGCTTTGCGAAACTAGCTTAACTGATGAAACTTTTTACATATTTTCTCTCCACCCTTTTCATTGCCTGCTTTTCGACTTTTTCATTTTCTCAGCGAGGAAAAGATGGCGTCGGTAATGTCAGTGCGGCGAACACCCAAGTAAATACCTATGCAACGGTTACTGCAACAGGAACGAATACAATCACGGTAACGAACATTGCCACTCTAACGGGTGGGATATGGCCAACAACAGCAATTGCGGCAGGGGATTTAATCATGATCATTCAAATGCAAGGTGCTTCTATGGATATAGATGTGACACCAACTGCAACATGGGGAGGTAATTACACCGTTCCAGGAGCTTATTTATGGACGAACAACTGGAACCAGTTTCCACAGGAATGGGGGAAAATTACAGCGTACAATAACGCTGGAAAATTTGAGCAAGCGGAGGTGCGCAGTGTTGCGGGTAATGTGATTACACTGCAATGCAATCTTCAAAACACCTATACCACGGCTGGACATGTTCAAGTGGTGCGCATTCCTCGATACAGCTCGTTGACGCTGACCGGTACCGCATCTATTGTCCCCTTAACATGGGATGGGAACATCGGTGGCGTTGTTGCTGTTGAGGCAAATGGAGACATCGTATTGAATGCCGGAACAAAGATTTCTGCATCAACTCGTGGGTTTCGTGGAGGAGTTGCAGACAATGCCGGAACTGTGGGCTCAGTGAATATTAGTGGTGATGGTGCGGGGAACGGAAGTTCTTATTTGGGATCAAACTTGACCTCTCAAGGAGCGCGAAAAGGAGAAGGAATAGGTGGGTTTACGACAGAATATGACGCCGCATTTTCACGATACGGTAGAGGAGCACCTGCGAATGGCGGTGGTGGTGGAGGAATCCAAAACGCTGGCGGAGGAGGTGGAGCGAATGTCGCTGCAAACCCTGCAACCTATACGGGAAAAGGTGTTCCTTCAGCTACGGCATCTTCACTCGCATGGAATCTTGAATTGACAGGATTTGCGGGATCGACAAGTCCAGGTGGTGGACGTGGAGGATACTCCCTTTCGACAGTGAATGTCGATGCAACACTTACAGGACCAAACAATACGGCGTGGAGTCCAACGGCAAGTGATACACGAAAAGTGAATGGAGGACTAGGCGGTCATCCCATAGCTTACGATGCGACGCGCCTTTTCATGGGCGGTGGCGGTGGTGCCGGTGACCAGGATAGTGGACAAGGCGGTGCAGGAGGAAATGGTGGAGGAATAGTTTTCGTTACTTGCTATGGAACTATTAGTGGTGCAGGAAGTTTAGAATCAGATGGAGCAGTAGGTGGAAATACCAATCCAAACAATCAAGCGGTAAGTCCTTTTCCTGGATCTGGAAATAAAAAAGGAAATGACGGCGCTGGAGGCGGTGGTGCGGGTGGTTCAATCTATGTGAAAAATAGCAATGCGATTCCAGCTACCATTTCACTCAATGCCCGAGGAGGTGCAGGAGGAAATGTGGTATTAACCGTTGGCCTTGGTGCAGTTGCCGAAGGTTCTGGTCCTGGTGGAGCGGGTGCTGGAGGAAGTATTTCGTTGACATCTGGCACGGCTGGACAAAATGTAACGGGAGGGAATTCAGGAACAAGCAATTCAGCACATTTGACGGAGTTTACACCAAATGGTGCTACGAATGGTGCTTCAGGAATTTCAGGTTCTGCAACAACTATTTTTAACATCACGCCAAATAATCAGACGATTTGCGCAGGAACAACAGCGACATTAACAGTTAACATTACAGGGACTTTACCTGGCCAGTTAACATGGTATACAACACCTTTTGGAACGACATCGGTGGCAACGAATACAACGACATTTACCACACCCGCTTTAACTTCCACAACGACCTATTATGTGGGAGTTTGCCCTGGTACATTCCGTGTTCCTGTAACCGTAACGGTAAACCCGGCACCAACCATCAGTGGAACGGCAGTTTTAACCAATCCAACTTGTTCAACGCCTGGCTCAATTACTGGCTTAACGGCTAGTGGAGGAACGCCTGCGCTAACGTATAGCTGGAGCGGAACAACCACACCAAATGGGAATCTGATCAACGTGGCAGCAGGAACCTATACCCTCACTGTCACAGACGTGAATGGTTGTTTGGCTACATCAGGCCCCTATACCTTAACAGGAATTGCTGGTCCAATAGTAAATTCAGCGGCGGCGGTTTTCAATAATCAAAGTTGTAACGGTACCATGGGGTCAATTACAGGGATCACAGCAACAGGTACTGGTCTTTCCTACAGCTGGACGAATGGTGGTGGAACTTCATTGAATCCGTCCAACCTGGTGGCTGGAAATTACACGTTAACAGTAACGGATGTCAACGGTTGTGCGGTGAATGCAGGACCTTTTACTGTTGGTTATACCACTGCACCAACCATCAATGCCGCAGCAGCAGTGATTACACCTTCTACCTGCGGAAATGCAAATGGTTCAATTACTGGGATTACAGCGACGGGAACCGGATTGACTTATTCATGGAACGGAACGGCAGCAACAGGTGCGACGATTTCTGGTCAATTGGGTGGCGCATATACACTTACGGTTACGAATGCTGCAGGGTGCACAGCGACTAGTGGTCCTTACAGCATTCCAGCCATAGCAGGTCCAACCATCAATTCAGGGGCTGTTGCAATTACCAACAATATCTGTAACCAAAACAACGGAAGTATTTCGGGAATCACGTTGAGTGGTGGAACAAATCCAATTACGAATGTGTGGACGAATACCACACAAACATCTTTAAACCTAACGGGTCTTGCGGCAAATAGCTATTCACTTACGGTAACAGATGCCAATGGATGTACTGCGAATGCGGGACCGTTTGTGGTGAATGCCATCGCGGGACCAAGTATCAATGCCGCTGCGGTTGTTACCAATAACCAAAGTTGCAATGGCACAATGGGGAGCATTTCAGGGATAACCGCAACGGGAACTGGCTTAAGCTACACCTGGACAAATGCAGGCGGTGCTGTGTTAAATCCATCTGGTTTGACTGCAGGATCATATTCTTTAACCGTAACAGACGCCAATGGATGTACTGCCAATGCCGGACCTTTTGCGGTTGGCTACACGGTTGGTCCAACAGTTGTTTCTGCAGCGGCGGTCATTACACCGTCAACCTGTGGCAATGCAAATGGTTCAATTACTGGAATTACGACAACAGGAACTGGATTGACTTATGCTTGGAACGGCAATTCCGCATCAGGACCAACAATTTCGTCGCAGCTTGGAGGTAACTTCACATTGACTGTTACGGATGTAAACGGATGTACGGCAAGCTCAAGTTCATTTACCATTCCTTCCATTGCAGGTCCAACACTCAATGCTGGTGCGGTGGCTATAGTCAATGAAAACTGTAACCAAGCAAACGGAGGTATTTCTGGAATTACAATTTCAGGTGGCACAAATCCAATAGGAATCGTTTGGACGAACACCACGCAATCGACTTTGAATCTGACAGGACTTGCGGCCAACAATTACACCTTGACCATCACCGATGCCAATGGGTGCACGGCGAGTTCAGGACCTTACACGGTGATCAATACTGGAAGTCCAGTTATTACCTCTTCAGGAGCAGTGATAGTCAACCAAAACTGTAACGGAACAATGGGGTCTATAACTGGAATAACGACAACTGGAACCGGGCTTTCTTACGCTTGGTCAAATGGTGGCGGTAGCGCTTTGAACCCGACAAATTTGACAGCGAATTCCTATACTTTGACAGTAACAGATGTCAATGGGTGTACAAGTACAGCTGGTCCTTTTGCGGTGACCTATATTGCTGGACCATTGGTATCTGCGGGTACGGCGGTTGTGAATGCAACATCTTGTGGCAACGCGAATGGATCTATCTCGGGAATCACGGCCACAGGAACAGGATTGACCTATACATGGAATGGCAATTCAGCTACTGGTCCTGCATTGAATAATCAACCAAGCGGAAACTATTCCTTGGTTGTCACAGATGCGAACGGTTGTACTGCGAACAGCGGTCCTTACACTATTGCAGCGTCTTCATCACCAGCGGTGAATGCTACTGCGATTTCAATCACGAATGCACACTGTGGCTTGTCGGATGGCGCATTAAGTGGATTGACCGTTTCAGGAGGAACGCCAAATTATTCGTACAGCTGGACTGGAACAGCTCAGACATCGCTGAACCTTACGGCTTTGGCGGTAGGTTCTTACACACTCACCGTAACGGATCAGGCAGGATGTTCAACGCAAGCGGGACCTTTCCAAGTGAGTAACATCAATGGTCCATCGATCAATCAAACCAATGCAGTGGCAACAAATGTCTTGTGTGACGGCACGCTTGGTTCAATTACGGGAATTACAACAACAGGCACGAACCTAAGCTATTCTTGGTCGAATGGTGGGGGATCAGGGTTGAATGCAACAAACCTTGTCCCAGGTGTTTATACCTTGACCGTTTCTGATGCCTTCGGATGTTCAGTCCTTTCAACACCGTACACGATTACAGCACCAATTCCTTTGGTCTTGGATGCAACAGCAATGGTGGTGACGCCAACATCATGTGTGGGCAATACGGGGTCAATTTCTGGCCTTGTCATTACTGGAGGTGTGAATCCACAAGTGCAATGGTCGAACAATCAGGGTACATTGAATTTAACAGGTCTTGCCGTTGGGAATTATAACCTATCCGTAACGGATGACCAAGGGTGTTCACAAACGCTGACGGTTTCGATCGCTCAGAACAATGCGCCTGTCATTGATACGACAAATATGCTCATCACTACAGCACATTGTAGTCAAGCCGATGGCACAGTGACCGGTATTTCCGTTTCGGGAGGAACACCGAATTACACGTATTCGTGGAACACTTCACCGGCTTCAGCAACATTAAATCTTGGTGGAGCACAAGGCGGTACATATACATTAACAGTTACAGATGCTCAAGGGTGTTCGGACAATGAAACCATCGCGATTGGCAATGCTGAGGCAGCAGTTATAAGTGATGTTAATTTACAAGTGGTACAGCCAACTTGTTTAGTTCCAGGAAGCATCAATGGACTTCAAGTTACAGGCAATGGACCGTTTAGCTACAGTTGGACCACAACAACACAAACTGTCATTAATCCTACAGGATTGCAAAGTGGTTCGTATGATTTGACTGTTACCGATGCCTATGGATGTACAACGCAATATGGTCCAGTTGTTTTGGATCAACCAGTAGGACCAACCGCGGATTTCGCTTGGACACCAGCTACCCCAAATATTGGTCAAAGCATAAACTTTAACGACAATTCCATCGGGACATCCATCACTTCTTGGAATT
>CANGIC010000127.1 GCA_947453795.1 Flavobacteriales bacterium | reverse complement strand
GGCTGTAAATATAGAAAATCAGGTGTAAGTTGACCATCAAAATTTGTTTCACTACCTCTTGTGATAATGGCGTCTGGATCTTCAACCAGTAATGCCGGAAGAATGTACTTCATCAGTTCGTTTCCAAAATCCTCCGAAGCATCTTTGGGTAGTTCACATGGTAAATTATCCACTGCCATCACTGCGATGACACCATTTTTCATAAAATCATCTTCTTCTCCTGTCTGTGGATTGTACCCGTAGATCGGATCTGCTATTTTACTCGGACGAATCGTTGAAGCAATAGGTCCAGCGATGTCACAGGAAATATCCGCGACTACAGAAAGTCGACAGTTATCTGCTTTCAAATCGTCTGCGGTGATGATGTTCGGTGAACGGTTGCTCCAAAAATGACACGGAATGTACACATCAGCTATGGATAGGTAACGTGCGAATGTAGATTTATACAATTCGGGGGAAGCGTAGAATGTTCCTTTGTCAAATGCTGTCCCATCTTTCGGAGCATAATAATCCTCGAGCTCAAGATGTGTAAACACCGCCTCATTGAATTTATTGGCCAAGAATTCATCCGGCGAAACTTCTTTTATCGGCAGTTGATCTACGATTTCTCGGGCGCCATGCCCTACTCGTCCGAAGCCAGTCAAAACGATACGCATGTCAGGTCCAGCAATGATTTTTTTCATTTCCTGCTCCATCTCCACGCGATCAGCACATTTGTGTGCCGGCTTCAAATCGTAGGTGCCGTGTTTCAATCCATAAGTTCTAAAGGCATTGTAAGTTCCCACAATTCCTGCGTATCTTCCGAAACCTATGACGCGTTTGTTTTGCTTATTCTTCAAGACCTCATAGTCCACCAAGCGAATTCTTTTGTCAAGAATTGCACGAAGTAAATCCCGATTGTACGGCTGTTTTTTGAGGGTGTGCGAAAAGAATAAAAACGTTTTGTTCGGTATGAGGTCTTCGACCTTTACTTCTTTCACGCCCATAATGATATCACATTCGGATAAATCATCCGCCAGCTTCATTCCAGCAGCTTCATATTCTTCGTCCTTAAATGCACGAATTGGACTCCGTTGAACGATAATTTCCAAATTTTGAAATCTCGATTGTGCAGATTTACATTGCTCAGGGGTCATTGGAACACGGTGATCAGGTGGAACTTTCCCTTCTTTGATCAATCCTATTTTAATTTTACTCATAATTCTTTTAGATGGGTTGTTTTAATAAAAACGAATCGATGAACTCACGCACACATCCATCACCACCTTTTTTCGTGAGGATCACATCTACATTCGTTTTTACATTCGGAACGGCATCGGCTGGACAAGCTGAAAATCCAACAGCATGAATCATTTCCAGATCGTTTATGTCATCACCAATCACGGCTACATTTTCAAACGCGATACCTAGCTTTTCACAGAGCTGTGTGAGCACTTCCATTTTGGGCTGACGCGTCACCTCACAGTGCTGAATGCCTAACATTTTACAGCGCGCATTCACTACCCCCTCCATAAATCCAGAGGAAATTACAGCCACTTGAAACTCCATTTTCACCAAATGCTGAATGGCCATTCCATCCTTTGTGTTGTATTTTTTGATGTGGTCGCCATTTTCCGTGAAATACATTCCACCATCGGTCATGACACCATCTACATCCAGCACCAACAAGCTGATTTTATTCAATTTCTTGTTCCAAAGGTCCGTGCGAAACATGGGTTTAAACAACAAGGACATGAGGTCAATGGTGTATTCTTCGCAGACCGCTTCAAGATCATAAAGTGTCAATTCGTGTACATCGTCAACATCTAAGTCATCTAAAAATTGATTGAACTTGATGCCGTACTTTGTGCAAAGTCCTTTGATATTTTGTTCTAATAGCATATTAAACGATTTTATAGCCAACGCTTGCTGCTACTGCACGCAGTTGTCCGAGTAGTTCGGTAAATTCAGCGTGATTGAGCTGCTGAGAGGCATCGGATTTTGCCACACTAGGATCGGGGTGTACTTCAATCAGCAATCCGTCAACACCCATTGCCACACACGCTTTTGACAACGACGGAACACCGTAAGCATAACCCATTGCGTGTGAAGGATCAAGAATCACAGGTAAGTTTGTGTATTCTTTCATCCAAGCAACTCCGCACAAATCCAAGGTAAAGCGCGTCGCTGTCTCGAAGGTACGAAGTCCGCGCTCACAAAGAATCACATTTTCGTTTCCTCCAGAAAGCACAAATTCCGCCGCTTGAACGAATTCCTGAACCGTTGTTCCGAATCCTCTTTTGATCAAAACTGGCTTATTGATCTTCGCACAAGCACGAAGAATCCCTTGATCATACATGGCTTTTGCACCCACTTGAATAACATCTGTATATTCAATAATTTCATGGATATGCGTCGCATCGCGGGCTTCGGTAATCACACTTAATCCATACTCTTCACGCATTTTCGCCAAGAGTTTTAATCCTTCCAAACCTAAACCTTGAAACGAATACGGACTTGTTCTTGGCTTGTAGCAACCGCCACGAAGCGTTGTCAATCCAAGCCCTACAAGCAATTCCGACGATTGACGAATTTGCTCTTCCGATTCCACAGAACAAGGTCCACCGATTAAAATTGTATTGTGTGTATCTCCACCGATTTCTACATTTCCGATTTTCACCGTTCGTGTCTCCTTTCTGTATTTCCTCGACGCCAACTGCATATCGTTTGGAAAAACCCATGAATGGTCGGTATAATTTTCCAATGCCGTAGGCACCTCTTTTACCCCGCTTCCAAGAATCAATACATTGACTCCTTCAGAAATGATATGAAATGCATTGGATTGCGCAGCCAATGTTGCCGCTGCTTCCGCTGTGACGGATGATTTTAAATGTATGATCATAATTCTCCTTTGATCAGGTGTACAAAATTTATAATTCCACAGGCCTTCCCAGCGCGAGTCACCACTGGTAAATACATGACTGGAAAGCTGCATTTTTTAATGAGTTGAAGCATTTCAACTACCGTGTTGTCGTCAAACAAATGGACCGGATTTTCATTGATCATCGCTTTCGGATTCAATTCAGTATGTTGGTCCAATGATTTCAATACTGCTTTGCGAATGTCAGCGGAAGATATAATTCCCGATAACATCCCCTCTTTGTTGCCTACCAAACAAAATCCTAGATTTCCGCTTTCAATGGTTTCTAGAACTTGGCGTAGATTAATTTCCTCCAAGAGTACAAGAGGACATTCTTCAATGGGAATCATGAAGTCCCCCACTTTAAAATGCGATTCGATTTCTCGTTTCGTCAGGTTCATTAAGGCATGGCCTACACTTGGTGCGTTGAACAAATAAGAACCAGACACCGAAGAACTCACACCCATATTGCGAAGAATAAAGGAAACTTCTCCATTCACTCCTCCATCGACATGAATGGATTTTGACGGAAAACGACTTCTAAACTGACGAATTTTCGCAAAGTTTATGCGATCAAACACTCCCCCACTTTGTCCAGGAATCGTAGCCATAATAAGGATAAAATCAAAATCACTATAGTCGTCAAACACTTCAATGGATGTCGGTGTAATCACTGCCAATCCCTTTTTACCAGGAATATCGGCAGGTAGATGCAAAGGCGCTGTTAAATCCTCAAATTGAAAGGTCACATAGTCAACAGGGTGCTTGCGCAATAACTCAAAATACTTTTCTGGTTGATCCGTAATGATATGCAAATCAATAGGCAATGTGCACCACTGACGAATTGAGGCAATGTCATCAAATACAGACAGATCGTCGTTGCAATCCACATGTAGCAGATCCACCTGATGGGCTTCGAGGTCGCGAATCACTTCCTCGAGTGGACGCTTTTTGTCGCTATAAATAGATGCCGATATTTTCATTTAGTCGCTGATGACATAGTTGGGTTTAAAACTGCCGTCACACACAACAATACGGCAACCTTTTTCATCCTTGAATACGGTCGTGTCCAATTGTTGTCTCAATTGAATCAAAAGTTTCATTTCGATAAACACCAAATCTTGTTCGTTTTCATGCTCGGCGGCAATGAGCTGCACGTCGTATATTCCCTTTCTATTGACAAGTCGAATATTTTGTTCCGCTTGTCCAACGAGGTCGTTTTCCTTCCAAAATTTACCCAAGCGCTGTGCAAGTGCTTCGTCTGAGCGGTCGACAAAATAAACATTTAGGTTTTTACCCTCTAATTTATTCCCGTAACCAGCGGAACACGCACTAAACACAAGTAGGATAACAATTCCAAAAAAGAAACGATTCATTGCACGCAAATTGGTCCCCAAAGATACACATTCCCTTTCGGATTGCAGTAATTGTGTATTTTTGAAACATGACAAAATTTTCGCTGAAGAATGCAGTATTTACGGGCTTTAAGGAAAGAAAAAGTCCCTTTGATCTTGAAATCCCAGATTCTTTTAATGGAAAAGTCATCGTGTTTTGCCACGGATTTATGGGCTATAAAGATTGGGGATGCTGGAATCTAGTTCAAAAGTATTTCGTTTCGCTTGGATATGGTTTCTGTAAATACAATGCGAGTCACAACGGTGGAACGGTTGAAAATCCCATTGATTTCCCTGATCTTGACGCCTTTGCGCAAAACACCTATTCAGGTGAAATTGAAGATTTAAATGCGCTTTTAACCACACTGCCCTTGCACATTAAAATGCCATTCGAGGTGTGTCTCATCGGGCATTCTCGTGGCGGAGGAACCGTCCTTTTGTCAAGTAAGCACCCTTCTGTAAAAGCCCTTGCCACTTGGGCAGGGATCTCTTCCATTGAATCACGCTTTCCCAAAGGGATGGAGTTGGCAAGATGGAAAAATGACGGCGTTCGCTGCGTAAGAAATGGCCGTACTCACCAGGAAATGCCCATGCATTATGGACTTTACGAAGACTTTGTTGCCAACGCCGAGCGACTCAATATTCAATCGGCTTGTGAAAAAATGCCTATTCCAGCATTGATTATTCATGGAGAAAAGGATACCTCAGTACCCATCTCTGAAGGAGAAGCACTTTGCAAATGGCTCAATGATGAGCTCATTCGAATTGAGGGTGCGGACCATACTTTTTGCTCTGCTCAACCTTGGAATAACTCCGAAATGCCAAATGAACTCATGGAAGTTTGTAAGATTACGGCAGATTTCTTTCTGATCCACTAAGCTATTCAGCTATAAATCGATCCTTCTGGTCTGGTGTTGGCACAATGCAATACCCTGAAGCAATTCGGTGTCTTCGCTTTGCAATCCATCGATAAACAGCATTGGTTAAAAAACGTGGGAGAACCCGAAAAAAGCGCAAGGCACGGTATGGATTGCGCAGAAATACCGACAGTTGAAAAGCTGCCGCTGATTCTGAATACACTTGATCTTCCGTATAGAAATAAACGGTACTCAGATCAGGAGTAACACCTTTACCATTTAAAAAGCGCTGAGCAAAAGGTGATTGTATGGCTGAAAAGAGGATAACCGGACTTTTTTCTTTTTCCAAAATCCATTGCACTGTGCGATTGCAGAAGCCACAATCTCCATCATAAAAAACAATATGTTCCTCCCCTTTTGACACTTGCTAAAAGTACGAAATACCCCGGTGAATGTGCGCCACTAATCTGCATTGAATTACTATATTTGTTCCACTAAAATTTTACGATGAAAAATATAGCAGTTATTGGTGCAGGGACAATGGGAAATGGTATTGCGCATGTGTTTGCACAATTTGGACACCGCGTATCGTTGATCGACATTTCACAAGCATCTCTAGATAAAGGAATCGCGACCATTACAAAAAACCTAGACCGTCAAGTGGCTAAGGCGGCTATTTCTGAAGAAGATAAAGCGACAACCTTGGCAAATCTAAGCACTTTCACTTCTGTTGAAGAGGGTGTTAAAGGTGTTGACCTGGTTGTTGAAGCAGCGACGGAGAACATTGACTTGAAACTAAAAATCTTTGCTAACCTCGATGCAATCACTGAGAGTCATGTGATTTTAGCGACAAATACGTCTTCCATTTCAATCACTAAAATTGCAGCTGTGACCAAGCGTCCAGACAAAGTGATTGGGATGCACTTTATGAATCCTGTTCCGGTGATGAAGCTTGTGGAAATTATCCGTGGCTATTCTACTTCTGATGAAGTGACGCAAACAATCATGGACATGTCCCGCAAACTTTCTAAAGTTCCTGTTGAAGTAAATGACTACCCTGGATTTGTGGCCAACCGCATCTTGATGCCTATGATCAACGAAGCGATTTACACGCTTTTCGAAGGTGTTGCTGGTGTTGAGGAGATTGATACAGTTATGAAGTTGGGTATGGCTCATCCTATGGGTCCATTGCAATTGGCTGACTTTATTGGTTTGGATGTATGCCTTGCCATTCTTGAGGTACTTCACGATGGATTTGGAAACCCAAAATATGCGCCATGCCCGCTATTGGTGAACATGGTGACTGCTGGGAAGAAAGGTGTAAAAAGCGGTGAAGGATTTTACGCTTGGACGCACGGCACCAAAGAATTGGTTGTTGCGGATAACTTCAAAAAGTAGTTAGTTCTGAGGTACGACCCCTATGGGGTCGAACAAGAATTAATACCCTTTCTGCGGATCGTTTACGAACAATTGGCGCATTACTCTTCCATTACTCACTGGAAAATCAAATCCTAGCAATTCAGCAATTGTTGCGCTGATATCAATTTGTTCGTAGGCAGTGCTTAGCGTAACATTTTTCTTAAAATCGGGACCTATAGCGACCAAATAGATGGAGCGGCAACCTTCACATTTATCGCCATGACTAACGAATCCATCTTTATGTCCATCTGGATGTCGACCATGGTCGTTGGTGATGAACAAGGTAGTTTTATCCTTGTAAATGGGGTCATTTTGAATGAAATTCCAAAGACTAAGTGCCAAATTATCCGTTCGTTTCAATGCTTCCAAATACTCTTTCCATTGGTGTTGATGCCCACGCACATCACATTCTAAGAGGTTCATCAAAGTCAACTTTGGATGGTATTTCGAGAAAATGGTTTGTGCATCGCGCCAGGTATAGGCGTCATTGGTATAGCCAATTCCTTTGCCGTCAGTGCCGCAAAACTGTGCAGGACAATTGACATTTTTCCACTCCTTATCTTTTGTATTTGCTAGGATGTTCAATTTACCCTTACTCGCAATGACCCACGCTTGTGTTGAATCCAAGCCCTTCTGATTCAGGAAATACTGAAATATAGATGGGTTTTTAGGCAATTCCAATCCCGTGTTGTTGATTTTTTGGTACACTCCGGTGCAAATTGCGGTGTGCCCAGCATTGGTATACGTTGGTCCATTGTTTCTGAACTTAGGAACAAGCACACCTTGTGGGGCAAGCACATTGGCTAGGTTTGGAATGTACTGGTGTGTGGAATCTCCAAATGTTTCCGTTATTCTCGGCCCGTCAATGACCAAGACCATAACGTATTCTGT
>CANGIC010000126.1 GCA_947453795.1 Flavobacteriales bacterium | reverse complement strand
TAGCGCAGCGGTCTTTTGTCTTTCAGCGCAGCGGTCTAATGTCAAATTACGAGTTACTTGTTTTGCACTTCGAAGCGAGAATCAGTCTTAAAATCTTGATGTCTTAACATCTTGATATCCACAAGGTCTATTGTCCCTTTTCCCTATCGAATCAAAATCTCCACCCTACGGTTGGCCTGTTCTTCAGCTGCAAATTTAGGATTTGGATACACTGGGCGGGTATTGCCATAGCCCACAGCGATCATTCGTTCTTTAGCGATTCCATTGTCGACCAAATATTGCATGACTTTCTTTGCGCGCGATTCAGAGAGCTTTTGCGCGGTAAACCCATTCTCCTCGCCAACGGCATGCACGTGGCCTTGTATTTCGATACTCAAGTCGGCGTTTAAGGCCATGAAATCTTTTAAGCGACGAAGTTTTGTTTCAGAACCGGGCATGAAATCGCTCGTACCCTGTTTGAATTCAATTTCTTCAATTTGCAGAGATTTTCCTTTCGCAACAGCTTCGAGGTAGATGGTGATTTCTCTTGGAACATCTGCTTGCACAGTTAAACTTGTATCCACAAAAAAGTATCCTTCAGCGTCACATTGAATATCGATTTTTCCACTGTGGTTGACATTAAACAGGAAGTCACTTCCGCGGTAAAATGCTTTGAGTTCTTTTAACCCAATCACTAAAAAATTGGAGGTGATGGTCTCTTTGGTTTTAATGTCTCGGATATGAATGGCCAATGTTGGTCCAAATTCATCGCTGCGTGCATCCACTTCCTTGGCTTCATTGGAGAATGCATGACTGCCTTTTGGTTTAAACTGGAAACTCATTTTAACAAAGGCCCGAACTTTATCGACAGTGGTCAAGGCAATGGAAATTTTTGTACCTGCCGTAACCTCCAAAGGATAGAGATTACCCGTCGAAGTCTCTTCCGTTAATCCAATTTTTTTCTCCGTTTTCGATTGGATTAATCGCTTGATCTCGGCAGAACCCATCGCCAATTCTTGACAAATGTCTCCAGCACCCTCCTCGAAAACAACCAGTTGAATGTAATTTTGGTCGATTTCTGTGGTCAATGTCAATGTACCATTGTAGTCAGCAATAAAGGTGAGCCAAATGACATTTGACTTCGACAAATCGGAAAGGGAAGGGTAGGCACTGAATTCATCAAACAATCCGCCATTACCAGGAAATTGAAGGGTATAATCGCCGGATTTAAAAATATTAATCGCACCCTCGCAATCACCAATTTGATCCAAGTTGTTTCTTTTTCCTTGCGCACTTGAAACAAGCGATACCAAAAAAACCAGCGCTATAAGTAAATATTTTCCCATACGATTTTCCCAAATGTATGAAAAACAACATTCATTCCCCAATTTTATTCAAGAAATGAGAAGCGACTCTTGATTGTCTGCGAACCTTTTGAGGTAATCCTTTCTACATGAACAGCTTGAGAATCCCCTTGGTGGATACCCGCAAAATCAATTTGTCCTGCGCAGGATAGATGCCTGTGAGTAGAAGTGATTGTACCGACGCCTTAAGCTTTACACCTTCAGCAATCGAAGTGTTCAATTGGTCTTCCAGCATTTTTTTCATTTCCTCCAATTGAGGTTTCAAGTCAAACGTGGAACTCGCTCGCATCAAATCTGTGATTTTATCGCTGAACAACCATTTTGCAGATTTGAGTAGAGCACTTTTGGTACGTAGATCAAATTGTAAGTCTGGGAATGAAATGATTTGTTTTTCAGTATCAAAAACTGGCGTCCCTGTAAGGTATAAAATGCCTTTTTTCTTTCCGGAGAACGCCACTTCAATGTTCAATTGATTTTTGTTGGCGCCATGTATTTTTACCTGGTCGAAAATGACTTCATTGTCTTTAATCATCACCTTTTGGCCTTTAATCTCACGAGAGAGGATTGCACTTAAGGAGTCATAGTTTGAAATGATATCCAATGAAATGTCAAATCCGTCTGAATTTTTGTGGCTTGTTAATTTAGGCAATGTAGCTGCTGCTGCGTTGCTTGGTACCGCACTCACCACCTTAGGTTTAGCCGTCAAATGCAAGTCTATCAGTGCATCCTTCCCATCGAAACGCACCTTACCTAGGGAGATATTGGTGGGAGTCAATAGCAAATACCCATAGCCATTCATGGAAAGTGGAGCGCTCAAAGATTTCCATGCATCTTCAATGCTGGAACGAATGTCAATGGCACCAATTTGTTTGTCAATGTCGTCTTCGAGATCTTTCAAAACTTTTGTTACCTCTTTGCGGAGAAGGGATGTCGCATCGTACTTGAACACTGTGATTTCGCAGGCATCAGGTGTTTCAAATTTCTTCAAGGTGGTGTTGGATTTGAACTTGAAGTCTGGGGTAATAGAGAAGGTTGAGGTATAGCCAACGGTCACCTTACGCATTGGTTCGCCAACACCACAGCTGGCATATACACGCGGAATAATGCAATTTCCTTTATCGTTGAAAAGGGATGTGCATTCTGGACAATAGTTGATTTTCAGTAAGTATTTCCCATCAACTTCAAAGTTCAAGTCAGTCCCTACCCCTTTAAATGAAATGGGCTCTCTGTCAAACCTATACGAATAACTGACACCATCACACTGCTCAAAATTGTCTTTAAAAGTTTTAGGCAATGCCTTTTCGGTCATGGTAAGGTAAGGACGCAAATCAATTTTTATTGGAATGCTGATGGACGATTCGACTTGTTCAGGAATAGGAAGTTCTTCGACCACGGTATCTGGTGCTTCAGGAGCAATGGATCCACATGAACTTAAACCGAAGATGGCCAACAAAGCCACTAAAAAAATTGAACGCACGGCAGAGGAAGATTAGTTAGTTATAAAATTATAGCAAGCAAAATTACCTATATTTGAGTGAATTAAATACGAAGTTGAAATGAAAAAAGGGATTTTCTTAACGATGTTCTGCATTGGAATACTGAGCGCTTGTGTGAAGCAACGTTCGTGCGAATGTACATCTACAAATACAGAAATTCCTAGCTATCATTTTACGGAGACTATCTTTTACACGGCAACGAAAAATACAGCTCAGGCAAATTGTGAAGCAAATGCGGACAATACAGCTCCAATCATCACAACTTGTGCATTGAAATGAGTGTATAGCTTACCAGGATTAATCACATGAACTCTATAGAAGTATTTTTCTTATCGAATAATTTTTCATGGGTGGCCGCTAAGTTGGGTCCATATGTGTACTTTCTTGTTTTGGGACTTTTGTTTAGTTTACTTGTTGTTTGGAAACTTAAATTCAAGGGGCATGTCCGGATCTTGTTTTTAATCAGTTTACCCCTTGTTATGTTCTCACTTTACTTTTCATTTTACCCCATCTTTCAAGGTGATTTTAGCAATGAAAAAAAGGTGTTTAAGCGAAATGAATCCATGATTGAATTAAAAGAAAATCGTTTGATTATCTTGAGTCTTCCGGGATGTCCGTATTGCTTGGAATCCATGGAGCGCATGAGAATTGTAAAACAAAGACATCCTGAAATAACGATTGAATACAAGGTGTGTCATGGAGATTCCTCTGCCATAAGATGGTTTCAAAATTTATATGGTGAACGATACAAGGGAAAGAATGATTTCGACTATTCCCTAGCGTCTGATGTGAAGATGACAAGTAAATTGGCAGCCGGACTTTATCCAACCTATATTCTGACCAATAAATCTAGCTTAAAGGTATGGTCGGTGGAACAATTTGGAATGTCAGCTATCGATGAAGTGGAAGAGGTGCTAAGTAAAGAGTAATCTACTTTCTTTTTGTCGGTTTTAGAATAGCTTTTTGAACGACTGTCGTTGCATAGGAGGTAATCGCCAAAGGAGCTTCCATAGCTAAAAACGCCTCTCTTTTGTTCCATTTTGGCGATCCCGTAAGTTCAAACAGCATGTTTTTCTTTCTTTTTCGCATGGTCACATAGAAGAACATCTCTTCAGATTCAAAAAACTCATAAAAGCAACCATCGAGAAATGACATCAGAATTACAATTCCATTTTTTTCATCGATCTGAAATCCACCTTCTTTGGTGAGCTGAATTTCGTAATCTTTGGTCATGGAACCCCAAGTTCTGCTGTTGTAGGTCATGATGTACGACCATGCTGAATCTTTCTTTGTCTCATGAATATCCAATGTGACAAGAACGGTATCGTAGGCCGTTTTTCCTTGGTTAATGAGTGTCATTTCACCCGCGTATTGACCAATAAAATTTTCTATCCCAACAGGTTGGGCGTTGGAAATGAAGGGAATTAAACCTAGTAAAAAGAATGTTAACAGCCGAAGCATGCTTAGTTGTTCAAAGAGTCGACCAGTTGATTGAAAGTTTCGCTTGGACGCATGGCTGCGCGGACTGTCGCGCTGTTCGGACGATAGTAACCACCTAAATCAATGGCTTTACCTTGAGACTGATTCAATTGTTCTATGATTTGTCCTTCATGTGCGGAAAGCGCTTCTGCAATGCCTTTGAAATGAGCGCTCATGCTTGCATCGTCGGTTTGGCTCGCCAATGCTTCTGCCCAGTATTGTGCC
Source organism: Flavobacteriales bacterium (assembly GCA_947453795.1). Classification (GTDB taxonomy): domain Bacteria; phylum Bacteroidota; class Bacteroidia; order Flavobacteriales_D; family Crocinitomicaceae; genus M0103. The sequence continues at coordinate 3,010 of CANGIC010000126.1, read as the reverse complement.
AAGTAGAAATGACTTCCTCGGTTGTCGAGTTGACCCACTTTTCGCTCCGGCGACTTTTCGTTGTCCAACAATTTACCAGTGGCTTCGTCTAGAGTCGTTGCCAATACTTGTGCTTTCTTGTTTCCAGTTGTTACTGCCAAATGTTCCAAAGACGCCGCAAGAGCAAGGAATTCACCCAAAGAATCCCAACGCAAGTGACCTTCTTGTATGAATTGCTCTACATGCTTTGGTGCTGAACCTCCGGCACCTGTTTCAAACAGACCACCACCGTTCATCAATGGAACGATAGAGAGCATCTTCGCACTTGTTCCCACCTCGAGGATCGGGAAAAGGTCTGTGAGGTAGTCACGCAATACATTTCCTGTAACAGAGATGGTGTCTTGACCTTGAACGATTCGGTCAATCGTGTAACGCATGGCATCATCTGGACATAAAATGTGAATTTCCAATCCGTTAGTGTCGTGTTCTTTCAAATATTCACGCACCTTAATGATGAGTTGTGCATCGTGAGCCCTGTTTTCATCCAACCAGAAAATTGCAGGAGTACTAGAGAGGCGCGCGCGTGTGACGGCTAGTTTTACCCAGTCACGGACAGGCGCATCCTTCACTTGACACATTCTCCAAATGTCCCCGCGTTCAACAGCGCTTTCTAATAGGGTGTTTCCATCCTGGTTGATCACACGAATAACCCCATCTGCTGTAACTTCAAATGTTTTGTCGTGTGAACCATATTCTTCAGCAGCTTGTGCCATCAACCCAACATTCGGAACAGTTCCCATCGTTACCGGGTTAAATGCGCCATGTGTTTTGCAGTAATCGATCATCACTTGATAAATTGTCGCGTAGCTGCTATCTGGAAGTACTGCTTTAGTGTCTTGATTTTTTCCTTCAGCATTGTACATGCAGCCAGAATTGCGAATCATGGCCGGAACGGAGGCGTCAACAATCACATCACTTGGAACATGAAGGTTGGTAATGCCGTTGTCACTGTTCACCATGGCTACACCAGGACCATTCGTATAGCACGCTTTGATGTCGGCAAGGATTTCATTTTTTTGTGCTTCGGGTAAGGTAGAAATTTTGGCTTCCAAATCACCGAAACCATTGCGCACATTTACCCCAAGTTGAGCGAGTACAGCAGCATGTTTTTCGAATACCGGCTTGAAGAATGTCTCTACCGCATATCCAAAAATGATAGGGTCTGAAACTTTCATCATCGTTGCTTTCATGTGCAAAGAGAACAATACCCCTTGAGCTTTTGCTTCGGCCACTTGTTCTTCCAAGAAGACGATCAGTTTTTTGCGGCTCATGAATGTTGCATCAATGATTTCGCTTGCTTTTAAAGGAGAGTCGCCTTTCAACACAGTTGTTTCGCCAGTCGCAGTTGTAAATTCAATGCGGTATGTTCCTTCCTGAGCGACTGTAGTTGATTGCTCGTTGTGAAAGAAATCACCTTCGTTCATGTGCGCGATGTGCGTCAAGGAATTTGCAGACCAAGCACCCATGGAATGTGGATGTTTGCGGGCATAATTTTTCACTGAAAGTGGTGCGCGGCGATCTGAGTTTCCTTCGCGAAGCACTGGGTTCACTGCACTTCCTTTGATTTTATCGTAACGTGCACGTGCTGTTTTTTCCTCATCTGTGCTTGGCGCATCTGGATAAGATGGAATGGCATATCCTTGAGACTGAAGTTCAGCAATGGCCTCCTTCAATTGAGGAATGGATGCACTAATGTTTGGTGTTTTAATGATATTCGCTTCCGGTGTTGTTGCCATTTTCCCCATTTCGGAAAGGGCATCCGTTACTTGTTGTCCTTCGGTAAGGTGATCTGCAAAAACGGCTAAGATGCGAGAGGCAAGCGAAATGTCTTTTGTCTCAACGGCAATGCCCGCACTTTTCACATACGATTGTACAATGGGCAAAAAAGAATAAGTCGCCAACATTGGTGCTTCATCGGTAAGTGTGTAAGTGATTTTGGATGCAGAAGTGCTCATAAGTGAAGGAGTTTTGAATAAATGATTGCGTTCAGTTGAACGGCCACAAAGTTAATGGTTTGCGCCAAGATTATCAATGAATACGGACTGAATTTTATGGGAAATAAACACTGAAATGGAAAAGTGTTTGGATGCCTAGTAATCGATAACGTGCGAATTTGAATTGACTTACACTAGTATAAGACTATCCAAATTGACGAAGGCACCAAATCTCGAATTTATAATTAGCTTGCTGCGATATCCTATTTCAATTCATTCAGGTGAGCAATCATCTTTTTAAATGCGCGCGCACGATGACTCTGTTCGCTTTTTTCGTTCAGCGACATTTCTGCAAATGTTCGGGTGGACGCCTCAGGATAAAAAATGGGGTCGTAACCAAAACCTTCGGCACCGACCTTTTCATGACCAATTTTTCCTTCTACTGCGCCGTCAAATAGTAGTTCTTCCCCATGAAGAATAAGTGCAATGCAGGTTCTGAAGCGCGCCGATCGGTCGGAATGGCCAGAAAGATTTTCGAGCAACAAGTCCATGTTGGCATTCGCATCTTTTTCTGGTCCGGCATAACGCGCCGAATACACTCCTGGCGCCTGGTTAAGCGCTGTAACTTCCAATCCAGTATCGTCCGCGAAGCAATTTAAGCCGAATTTTGAATACACATAGCGTGCTTTTTGAAGCGCATTTGCGGTCAATGTATCACCCGTCTCTGGAATATCTTCCTCACAGCCAATGTCTTCCAAGGATAAAATTTCTACCCCTTCCGGCATGATGGATTGAATTTCTCTTGCTTTATTGGTGTTGTGTGTGGCGAAGACTAGGCGTAAAATCATGGAGTTTTGTTTTTTAAAGGGTGAAATTACAGCGTTTGGTTAAAAGGATAAGATTTCCAACAAAAAAAAAGACCTCCCGAGGGAGGCCTTCAAATTGCAGTACCAATTTGATTATTTTTTCATGAATCCAAGGATAGAAGAAACCAATCCAAGTCCAGATCCAACCAAGAACAAGATCAATCCCATTCC
>CANGIC010000125.1 GCA_947453795.1 Flavobacteriales bacterium | reverse complement strand
GTTGGCTACCTTGTTTATTGGAAGTGGAATTCTTGATTTTATCTTGAACTATGTCCAAAAGCATCACCTCGAGCACCTCACTCCTTCCCTATTTTCGGCCTTTGGTTTTGGTGGAGCAGGGCTCATTGGATTTGCCATTTTGATGACACAAGTACTGAGAAAACAAGCAAGTCTATCCCTTAAGAATATTGTTGCGGGTGTTGCTTTAGGCATTCCGAATTACTTTTCGATTTACCTGTTGATGGAATCTTACCGCTCCACAGGATGGAATGATTCAACCGTGTTAGCCGTGATGAACGTCTCGATTGTATTGATTTCTTCCGTCATCGGATTTATTGCCTTCAAAGAACATGTCACCGTCAAAAAAATAATTGGTCTCGCATCAGCAATCGCGGCCATTGTTGTACTTTATTTCGCCAGTCAATCTTAATCTCGATTTTATGAAAATTTACCCACTCAACACAGGAGATTTTAAACTCGACGGGGGCGCCATGTTTGGTGTCGTTCCGAAAACAATGTGGTCCAAAACCAATCCTGCGGATGAAAACAACATGTGCAATTGGTCCATGCGTTGCCTCTTGATTGAAGACGGGAACCGTTTGATGTTGATTGATGCAGGGATTGGCGATAAGCAATCGGAAAAGTTTTTTTCGCACTATTATTTGCACGGAACAGATAGTTTAGAAGGAAACCTCAAAGCACTTGGGTTTGGCAAAGACGACATTACGGATGTATTCTTAACCCACCTTCACTTTGATCACTGTGGGGGAGCCATTCAATGGAACAAAGACCACACGGGATTTGAACCTGTTTTCAAAAACGCGCAGTTTTGGAGTACGGAAAATCATTGGAAATGGGCAACAGAGCCAAACGCGCGAGAAAAAGCATCGTTCCTGACGGAGAACATTCAACCCATTCATGAGAGTGGTCAACTGAAATTTATTGAGCGGATCGAAAACTATACTGCCAATGCCTTTTCAGACATGGATGTTTTGTTCGTTGACGGTCATACCGAAAGCATGATGATTCCACACATTCGCTACCAGGGAAAAACGATCGTTTTCATGGCGGATCTTTTGCCAAGCGTTGGACACATTCCGCTTCCATTTGTGATGGGCTACGACACGCGACCTTTGATTACATTAGATGAAAAAGCGAAGTTCTTGAATACAGCCTGTGACAATGAATTCATCTTATTCTTAGAACACGATAGCGTCAATGAGTGTTGCACCTTGGAGCGCACTGAAAAAGGCATTCGATTGAAAGAAACGATGCGTTTCAGCGAGATCTTTTCTTAGGAATTACTCACCTTTCGAACGAGGTCCATCAAACGGTTGGAATACCCTGCTTCATTATCATACCAGCCCACCACCTTCACCATCGAATGAACTACGCTCGTCAATTGGGCGTCGAATAAACAGCTGTTTGGGTTACCAATCACATCCACCGAAACGATGGGATCTTCGGTATAGGCAAGAATTCCCTTAAGTGAAGTTTCAGCGGCACGCTTCATGGCAGCATTGATGGCTTCCACACTTGGAGGATTTTTCACGACCATGGTCAAATCTGTAAAGGACCCATCGGGTACAGGAACCCGCACACCACAACCTCCGATGCAACCTTCCAAATCAGGAAAAATGCGCGTCAGTGCTTTGGCGGCACCTGTAGTCGTTGGAACGATGGATGTTGCTGCTGCGCGCGCACGGCGCAAATCGCGATGAGGTGCATCATGCAATCGTTGATCAGTGGTGTAACTATGAATTGTCGTTATGTAGGCGCTTTCGATCTCGCACAATTCACGCATGACCTTAAGCATAGGGGCAGCGTTGTTTGTTGTACACGAGGCATTTGAAATGATGCGTTCAGAGAAATCAATGGATTCTTCATTTACACCCAGAACAACGGTTTGGATATCCTCACCTATCGCTGGCGCTGAAATGATCACTCGCTTCGCACCTCCTGTTAAATGTCCGGATGCCAATTCCTTGGTTAAAAAATGTCCCGTAGATTCAATGACCGTATCAACGCCATACGTTCCCCAAGGAATGTAAGCGGGATTTGATTCTTGACTAAAGACAATGCGTTTTCCATTTTCGAAAACAGCCGTATTGCCTTCGATGTGAAATCCGAGTGAAAAACCTCGGTGAATGCTATCGTACTTCAGCAAATGCAGGAGGGTATGAATATCAGAGAGGTCATTGACGACAGCGACATTGATGTCAGCAGAAAGAAGTGCCAAGCGGGTAAAATACCTGCCGATGCGTCCAAAACCATTTACTCCGATATTTTTCATGGTGCTAAATTACGGATTCTCTAAAAAAACATGGGGCATAGAATTCATCCATGCCCCATGCGTTATTTTGAATATGTATTAATCTTAATACTTCACTTGCACCATACCTTGCTTGATCACATCATTTCCACCTTCGAAGGTCGCTTTAATGATGTAGAAGTAGGTTCCTTCTTCCACAAGGGTTCCACCGGTCGTTTTACCGTCCCATTTTCCTAGTGGATCATTGTATTCGTAGATTTTGTTACCCCAACGGTTTAGAATGACACAGTTGAAATCTGCCACACCATCGAAAGTCACAAAGAATGCTTCGTTACCCGCCAATGAAGACAATACGATGATGTTTGGCACCTCGATGTCACAGATTTTAACACCAATTGTTGCTGTATCTGTATAGGTATGACAAATATTCGATCCTGTAACGATGTATTCACCCGGTTGGTTGATCGTGATACTTGGGCCTGTTTCACCCGTGCTCCACACGAAATTATCAATCGTATAGTTTTCTTGTGCATTGATGGTATACGAAGTACCTTGACAAATGATGGTATCCAACACATCCGTATAGGCATTTGGCGGGAATGTCACCAAGGCAGTGAGGGTAATGTTACATGTATTGTCCGTGTAAGACAATTGATATGTACCCGGTGTTGATGTATAAATCAATGGGTTGTCTACTGTATTGACCGGATTAAAATGAATTGCTGTATCCGAAGCCGTCCAAACACCGCCATCAAATGAAAGAGTACTATCAATTTGATAAATACCATAACAACCGATATCGTCCGTAAAGATAGCAGGCGGCATGATCGTCGTTAAGTTCGCTGACACGGAGTTGTTACATACATTGTCTGTAAATGTAATGATGTAGTTTCCTGATGTTGTTGCTGTAATCAACGGGTTCAAGGTACTCGTTGACGGACTAAATGAGGCATTTGGCGAAGATGCCGACCAGACACCACCTGTTTGATACACTTGAGTTCCCGCCACTTGATAATTCAAACTACATATAAATGTGTCTGCGAACATGGTCGGATAAGGTGGATAAATGATATCTGAGGTGACCGTCTGATTACAGGAGTTGTCCGTGAAACTGACGGTATAAGTCCCAGGACTCGAGGCGACAAATGTCGGATTATTGGCGGTGGCATTCGGCAAGATCGTTACCTCAGGATTTGATGTAGTCCACACTCCACCAGAAACTGATACTGTTCCAGACGCAGTGAATGTCAAGTCACACCCAATCGTATCAGGGAAAATTGTTGGCAAAGCCAAGGCATAAAGCGTTACTGTTGTATCGTAGTTACAGCCGAAATTATCTGTTACATGGTACACATAGTCGTGTGAACCTGGCATGTTCGGTTGTACCACAATAGCCGTATCGTTTTGTCCTGAAATAATCGTTGGGTCATTCGACCAGTAATCCGAAGAAATCGTGTTTTGGTATCCACCCAATCCTGGGAAGTACGACGCATCGAAGAACAATCCCCATTCGAAGATATACCCGTCGTCAATACCGAGGTTATCTTGCACATGAATCGTCCAGTTTCCATTGATTGGACAACCTGCCAAACTTGTAAATGATGTATTCGGCGCATAAACATCCGAAGGGTCCATTGAGTTACCGGTTGCATTGTTTGGTGGATTGGTGATTGGAACTGTATTTGTCCAGTTGGCGTTCATTGCACCAATGGTATTGAACACAGAGCTAAAGCAGTATTCCCAGCCATCACCAGGACCACCACCTCCACTGTCATCAATCGGGTCACCTATATAGGTTCCACCCCCACTAGTTCCACCTGGTAAGAATCCTGGGGAATAGGAGTTTACTAACTGTACAATTTGTCCTGATGGACATTGAAGCCAAATCTCCAAGTCACCAGCATAAGAGTGCTCCATCGTGATACACACTTGGTTCAAGTCCTGCGCATTTGCAATTGTCGCTGTTGGAGGAAATCCACTAATGGGAATACTTGTTTGGTACTGCAATCCAGCACCATCCGGTAAATACGTCGTTCCTGCATAGGCACCTCCCAATTGGAAAGTTCCACCTGGGATATTGACCCCTACCGTGTCTGTAGATGTAACACCACCGAGTAATTCTGTATTTTGTCCCATACAAACGGTATCTTCTAAAGGACCCGTGCCGGCAAATATTGGTAACTGAGACACCCTTACCTTACAGAGCATGCGCTCAAACTGAGGGAATAAATCGGTCATTTTCACATCTACTAAATACCCTGACCGTGCTGGAGGCGTAAACCATATCGAGTCATTTGCTGGATATGTTCCACCATCGGAAACATTCCAATCGAAAACGATGGTAGAATTCACGTTCTGAGAATATCCATACCCTGTTGTTTCTAAGCTATAAGGGAAAAGTGGCTTGGCAACGAAAAGAATCGAATCACCAAAACAAACGTCTACAAAACCAGTATCCAAAGGATTTAACGCATTTGGACCAACACCGTTCACGAAGGCCTCAATGTGCGGTTCGAATGGCTGAAACTGATATCCGCATTGCACATTTCCTAACCATCCTGTTCCTTCAGCTGTACCATTTGAAATAAATACAACTGTCAAACATCCACTTGGGTTGTTCCACGTCGCTTGGTGTGTAAAGCCCGTAGGATCTGAAACCGAATTGTGCACACCCAAAAGTGGTGATGCTGTACTTGGTCCATCATAGACATAAACGAAGTCTGAACCGTCCACATTCCAGGTATAACCCGCATTGATGGCCATGGTCATGGACATTTTTGTCCCTGTCGTCAAGTCTGGACAGAAGACAATGGTGTCGTTGAAGTTCGGTGGGTAGTTTCCTGCAGCTCCCGGATCTTGGAAGTTGGTTGAGGTTGTCCCAAAAGTATTACAGTTTGCGGTATTGGTCAAGGGATAACCTGGATCACCCATATTCACCATTTGCGCAAATGCACCTGATACAGCAAGCATCAAGGCAGAAAAGGAAAGGAGTATTCTATTCTTCATGATTACTGTTTGTTTTGCATTTCGTTTGTCAACACCCACTCAGATTTCACTACAAGAACTTTGTCCGTTCCCGCAATGCGCAAGTATTGATTTGTTTTTTGAATTTCTAGGCCTAAAGCGATGAAATCAATTGGTTCATTGGCATTCATTTCGATGGTTCCATTCAATCCACTTTCTTTTCCTTTGGGAAAATCTGTAATGTAGCATGCATGGTCCAATGCATAGTTGAGTAAGGTCAACTTAGCTGGATCATTTTGCTTCAAATCAGCAAGTTCGTTTGAGGAGTAGCGCTTGGAGAGGCGCGCATCAATCTCTTGTGAAAACGCCATAGATGACGCGGACAAGAAGAGGGTAAACAGCAGTATTTGTTTCATCATTTTAGTGTTGTGAACTTTAAGACCTCAAATGTTGAAAAATGGTTGCATTTGGGGATAAAGTTCCTTTTTAGGCGCCTCTAAAGTAAATAAATAAGGCTAATTTTACAAACAACTAAACAATCCTTTCTAAAACCGGATGGAAACAACAGCATTACAGCACATCGCATCTCAAGTGAGAAGAGACATCGTTCGCATGGTAGCGGGCGTAAATTCAGGACATCCAGGCGGATCATTGGGATGTGCCGACTTCCTAACCCTCCTGTATTTTGACCAAATGAATCACGATGCAGAAAACTTCACCATGGATGGGATCGGACAAGATTTATTTTTCCTGTCAAACGGACATATATCTCCAGTTTGGTATAGCGTTTTGTCACGTTCGGGTTATTTTCCAGTGAATGAATTGGGCACGTTTAGAAAATTATCCACACGGCTTCAAGGACACCCGTCAACCGATAAAAAATTACCCGGAATCCGCATGGCATCTGGTTCTCTCGGACAGGGACTTTCTGTAGCCATTGGTGCTGCGCAAGTGAAACGATTGAACAAAGACAACCACCTTGTCTATTGTTTGCATGGTGATGGTGAACTTCAGGAAGGCCAAATCTGGGAAGCGGCAATGTATGCTGCAGCGCGTAAAGTTGACAATGTCATCGCTACCATTGACTGCAATGGACGTCAAATTGACGGAGATGTCGACGATGTGATTTCATTGGGGGATCTTCATGCAAAATGGGCTGCTTTCGGATGGGAAGTTTTGACCATGGACGGACACAATTTCACCGATATGAAAAACACCCTTGCCAAGGCAACATCATTATGTGGTCATGGAAAACCGGTAGTCATCTTGATGAAAACAGAAATGGGACAAGGTGTCGATTACATGATGGGGTCGCACAAATGGCACGGTGTAGCACCTAATGCAACTCAGTTGGAAGATGCTTTGGGACAATTGGAAGAAACACTTGGTGACTATTAATTGAAACGCATCCTCTTCATAGCGCTTCTTTTCTTGTCAGCTCAAGGTTTTGGGCAGGAAAAGCTGACGAGAATTCTCTTCATTCTCGATGCATCGAATAGCATGAATGCCCTTTGGGGTGGAACGGAGTCGCGCATCGAAGCCGCAAAAGACTTACTGGCAAAGGCGGTAGATAGTTTGCGCGGCACAGCAAATCTTGAAATTGCACTCCGCGTTTATGGACATCAATCTCCAATTACGGCAACGTACCAAGATTGCAACGATACCAAGTTAGAAGTACCTTTCGGCACCAACAATTTCGACAATGTAAAAAACAGAATTCGCACCATTGAAGCCAAAGGCACCACGCCGATTGCCCGCTCATTAGAGGCAGCCGCTGGCGATTTCCCTGATCAGAATTCCAGAAACATCATTATACTTATAACAGACGGCCAAGAAGCGTGTGACAATGACCCGTGTGTAATCGCCCAGAAACTGCACGATAAGGGAGTGAAAGTGACCCCCTTCGTCATCGGACTAGGACTTGATTTATCCTACCTCGAGAAATTCAACTGCATTGGCGCATACTCCGATGCCGAAACGAAAGATGCCTTCAGAAATGTATTGAACAATGTGGTTTCGAAAGCTCTTTCCAATACCACCGTTCAAATCAACTTGAACGATACCAACAAGCAACCAAAGGAAACGGAGGTGACGATGTTTTTATACGAAGCAGGGACAAAAAACCTAAAGTACACCTTCATTCACACCATCAATCGCTTCGGAAATCCCGATACGTTAATTATTGACCCGAATATCAAATACGACCTTGTGGTGAACACCATTCCCCTGGTTGAAAAGAAAAACATTACCATTCAGAAAAATACCCACAACACCATTGTCGTCGATGCACCACAAGGATACATTAAAGTTCGGTTTGTGAACGCGACGAAACCTTATCAGATCGATTCTCGCATCATGCT
>CANGIC010000124.1 GCA_947453795.1 Flavobacteriales bacterium | reverse complement strand
CATCCCAATAAAGATTCCCACAGTGGACAATCCCGTAAAGATCAATAAGAATTGCCAGTCGATTGCACCTCCAAACTTCACATCACCTATGAATCCAATCAAGGACTTTGCAGCGATAATAAGTAAGGATGTTCCAACCGCCATTTTCATGTTCATTTTGGATAAAATGACCAAGGCAGGAACAATGAGAAATCCACCTCCTGCACCTACCAATCCTGTCAGTACACCAACGACCAGTCCCTCAACGAGTATTACGGGATAATTGAATTTAAGCGGACCCGCATTCAATGTTTCTGTACTTTTCTCCGGACGGATCATGGAAACGGAGGCAACAATCATGAATACAGCAAAGAGAAGCATCAGAAATAAAGAACGGGACACCACGAATGAACCTATGGAGAACATTTCGTCGGGAATCATTGGCACGACATAAGACCGCGTCAAGAGCACCGCAATGATCGAGGGAACACCAAACACCAAGGCAGCGAGGTATTCAATCCGTTTCAAATAGATGCTTCTAATCCCTCCAACCAACGCAGTTACACCAACGATGAACAAGGAATAACCGGAAGCAAGTTTCGGGTCAAGTCCAACAAGGTAAACGAGAATAGGCAAGGTCAAAATCGAACCTCCACTCCCTACTGCCCCCAATGTGATTCCAACCAGAAGTGCCAAAAAATAACTGACAATTATTCCCATTTTTTACTTTTAATCTTGATCAATTGCCGTTACCCAGGACAAATTACATACTGGTAATTTTAAATTCAGTTCGGCGATTCATTTGTCGACCTTCATCTGTTTCATTCGTTGAGATTGGTTGATCTTCTCCAAACCCTTTGAAAGTCAAACGGTTTGATGGAATACCCGATTTAATCAAATAATCCACAACGGATTTCGCACGATTGTCCGACAATTTCAAGTTGTAATCATTGGCGCCATAGGAATCGGTATGACTAGAAATCTCAATCTTCATGTTTGGATAGTCATTGAGCAGCTGAACCAATCGTTGAAGCTCATTTGTTGACTCCAAGCGCAAGGATGCCTTGTCAAAATCATAGAAAATATTCTTCAAAACGATTTTGGTTCCCACAACCATGTTTTTAAGCGCGACATCTTTGGTTATTTGCTGAAAAGCCGCCGTATCAGGGATGTCAAAATTTTCAGAGTGGAATGGATATCCTATTTTCTTTACAGCGATTCCATAATTTTTTCCTGCGGGTAGTGAAACAAGGTATTTGCCTGTAGCACTGTTTGAGGTAAATGTCGCAATGACCTGGTTCATCTGATTGTCGATGATTTCAATTTCCGCTTCAAGCGGTTTCCCATTGTTCGCATCCGTAATTACCCCACGTAGAATTGTTAGCTGGGCCTCACGGATAGCGACTGTTGGCGCCACTACCGCTTGTTTAATCGGTGCCACTTTGCTCGCCAATAAGTTGTCTTCATTCGCTTGTGCCATTGGTTTCTCAGGCCCCAAGAATGTGATCATGTGCAAATCCTTTTCTCCAAATCCATTCGGATTAAAGGAGGTATAAAATGCACGACGACCACTGGCAGAAACCACAAAGAATACATCATCATCAGGAGTGTTCACCGGATAACCAATATTTTGCGGGACTCCCCATGATTTCGTGCTGTCGTTATAAACCGATTTAAACACGTCGTATCCGCCCATGCCTTTGTGGCCTTGAGAACTGAAGTACAATGTTTTTCCATCGGGGTGAATGAAAACACCTTCTTCACCAAATTTGGTGTTGATTGTCGGACCGAGATTCACCGCTTCACCCCACTTTCCTTTGGAATCCTTGTAGGAGATATAAATGTCTCGATCACCTATTCCTCCGGGTTTGTCTGAAACGAAATAAACGGCTTTTCCATTTGGCGCATAACAGGCCGACGATTCATGGTATTTTTCCGTATTGATGTTCTTATTCATTGCCTCTGGGGCACTCCATTTATCACCCACCAACTGTGATTCGTACAAATCCCCATTGTTTTTCCCAATGTAAATTAAAAATTTCGTCCCGTCAGCAGACAGCCCAGAATTGGCATCGTGATCTTTTGTGTTCACCGGCTCCCCCATATTTTGTGCAGCCGACCATTTTCCGTTAGGTTGACGGTAAGAAATGTAAATGTCTTCAAAGTACTCATTGATTCCTGGATCAATTTGACCTCCAATTGTATTGGGACGTCGCGACGTGAACAGCAATACAGATTCATCCGCAGAAACAACAGGACCATAATCCGTGTATTGCGAGTTGACTTCTTTCCCTAAGTTGTCGATAAATACACGCACTGGTTTTTGCTGCAACTCCTTTCCTGTATAGCATTCTTGAATGTACATTTGCACTTCTTGAACATACTGAGCATTTTCAGCACCACTAACTTTTGATTGAAAAGTCGTGTATTGCTTCACCGCTTTGTCCCATTGCATATCGAGGTGATAAGCCCTTCCTAAAAAATAGTATAGAAATGGGTCAATACTCGCATCAAGTTTCAATGTTTGTTCCAAGTGTGGAATTGCTTTTAACTTAAAATTTGAATAGAGGTAGCATTGCCCTAACTTGTAATTCAGCGCCGCATTATTTGGGTTAAATTTATTGGCCGCCAAATACGGTTCAATCGCCTGTTTGTAATAAATCGATCCTTGCTCAAAATAAGAATCACCTTGGGCTATATTGTCCTTCGCGATTTTCAAGGCATCTTTCTGTTCCTTGAAATTCTCCTTGGTGAATTCAATGTTCTGAGCAAAACTCGAAACACTTGTGATCAGGACTATAGCGATAACACGCGTCAATTTCATAATGTTCATTTTTAAATTGTTCATGGTCGAGCGCATATTTATTGACAATCCCCTAAATAATTTCTGGCGGAATCAACTCCCAATTCCACCGCTTTTTTCCAATCCTCGCAAGCACCTGATTCGTTGCGCAATAATTCACGGGCAATACCTCGATTTAAAAAGGAGATTCCATTTGTTGGGTCAAGCTCAATTGCTTTGGTGCAATCCGCTTCACTTCCTTGGTAATCCTTAAGTTTATATTTTGCTGCAGCTCGATTATTGTAGGCATACGCGTATTTTGGATTCAATTGAACGGCCTTGGTAAAATCATCGATGGCTCCATTATAATCACCAGCATCGAGTTTCGCACTTCCTCGATTATTGTAAGCGATGTAATAATCTCCTTTAAGTTTAATGGCCTGCGTGTAATCTAAAATTGCCCCTTTATAATCACCTTTCTTGCGTTTTGCACTGGCAAGACTATTTAATGTAAACGGCATATCTGGCTTCAACTTCAATGCGGATTGGTAATCCACAATGGCGCCATCAACATCCCCCATCTCACGTTTCGCGCTGCCCCTGTCGTTAAAGGCATACGCGAGACTTGCATCATTTTTTATGGCTTCTGAAAAATCAGCAACAGCACCCGCATAGTCACCAGCTTCAAACTTCAGCACGCCTCGCTCGTAATAGGCAAGTGCATACGTGGCATCAGAAACAATGGCTGAGGAAAAATCCTGAAGAGCTCCAGGCACATCTTTGATTTGCAATTTTGCTTGAGCCCTCATGTATGAATACTCCGCCTTAGGTGAAATCGAAATAGCCGCCGTCAAATCGTCAATTGCTCCTTTGTGGTCATTCAACTCAGTTTTTGCCGTGGCACGATTAAAAAATGCGGCGTCAAACTGTGGCTTTAAACCAATTGCCTTATCAAACTCAGCAACTGCTGACTGAAAATTATGTACCTTTAGAAACTCTGTCCCAGCATTGTAGAACTTTTCAGCATCTTGACTACCATCATCAAGGATTTTAGCTTGGATGATGGTGTCTCCTTGTGAGAAGCTGCACACACTCGTTAAACACAAAGCGAAAATGGCAGCGAAAATCTTAGATATTTGCATAAGTGAATCTAGTTATTCATTTCTTCATTGAACTGAACGAATTTAAGAATAATTTTAATCACCTCAAATGACAAGAACATGACAGAAAAAGTGATTAAAAACGCGAAAGAAATCCGACAGTTGTTTCTATTGGATCACAAGATCAACTTTCTAAATTTCGGTTCGTTTGGGGCTTGTCCATCAGCTGTATTTGACGACTACCAAAAATGGCAACGGCTCCTCGAAAAAGAACCGGTGCGCTTCATCGTTGAGTATGGTCCGAAGTTTTTAGAAGAGTCGAAACAGGCATTGGGCCAATACATCGGTGCTGCCGCTTCCGATTTAATTTTTGTGCCAAATCCAACGTATGCCATTAATACACTTGCAAAAAACATATTGAGTCCAGGTGATGAACTTTTGACCACAAACTTAGAATATGGCGCCATGGATTATACCTGGCAATACCATTGCGATCAAGTTGGAGCAACCTATGTTCGCCAACCCATCACATTGCCTCTCACAAGCAAAGCGCAGTTCATCGATGAATTTTGGAGCGGATATTCATCAAAGACACGCATTGTGTTCATCAGTCAGATCACTAGTTCAACCGGATTAATTTTCCCGGTAGCAGAAATTTGCGCTGAAGCAAAACGAAGGGGGTTAATCATCATTGTCGATGGAGCTCATGTTCCGGGGCATATTCCGCTGAATATTTCAACCCTGCAAGCTGATTTTTATACGGGTGCCTGTCATAAATGGATGATGGCTCCAAAAGGATGTTCATTCTTATACGCTTCCAAAGAATTTCAAGATACCCTCGATCCCTTGGTCATCAGTTGGGGATTTAAAACACACAGTGCCCATGGATCTATCTTTCAAGACTACCATCAATATACGGGAACGCGCGATTTTTCCGCCTACCTCTGTATTCCAGCTACACTTCAATTTAGGGAAGATCATCATTGGGACATTCTATTGGAGAAATGCAGGGCTTCCGTGCTTAAAAAGGGTGCTGAATTGTCGGAATTTTTAGGAACTTTACCACTTGCACCTCTTGAATCAGCATTTTACGGACAATTGTACGCTGCTGAAATTCAAACTTCCTATCCAGAAGAATTGCAGCGCATACTGTTTACCAACTATGCGATTGAAATCCCTGTCATGCGCCAAGGTGACCACTGTTATATTCGCTTTTCCTTTCAACCATTCAATCGTGAAGTAGAACTGGACGAACTCATTGCTGCATTGGAAGAGATTCGAACAACCACCGATTTATGGACCAAGGGAAATCGCTGAAGGTTAAATTTGTATTAAATTTTAAGTATCTTTCCCTCGTCAAACAACTACACATGAAAATATTCGCTACTGCCATAGCATTGATGCTATTCTACCAATCATTTTCACAATATTGCATTACGAATGTTGGTCCTACCACCACCGCCGACTCTAATGTTCAGTCCGTCGTGTTGGTCGGTGCTTCTGGAACCATCAACTTTGTGGGATGTCCAGGTGTGATTGGCGTTCAAGACCTTACCGCTTTAAGTGCGAATCTCAATGCTGGAGGCACCTATTCCATTTCCATTCAATATGGCACCTGCGGAGGGAATTATACCGGTAAAGGTCAGGCATGGATCGACTATAATGGTGATGGTATTTTTGATCCTGCAGAAAGCTTGGGGACATGGGAAGGAACACCTCCAACGACACTTTCTACATTCACCTTTAATGTACCCGCAGGTTCACAGAATGGAGCTACGCGATTGCGCGTAACTCAACAAGAAGGTGCTTCATCATTGCCTTTGAGTCCATGCGCCTCTTTTGCCTGGGGTTCTGTTATGGATTTCACGATCAATATTTCCAATGGAATCGATTGCTCCGGATATCCAGGGGATTTCACAAACGATGCGATTGCAGTAACTTCACTCCCATATAGCTCTTCTGGTGATAATTCCATTTGCTATTCCAATCAAAACTTGGTGTACAATTCTCCAGATTTATATTACCAACTGAATCCGTCTCCGCTCATGCAATCGATTCATGTGTCCCTTTGTGGTTCATCTTTCGACACCTTCTTATCTGTTGTTGATGCGCAAGGTAACGTACTTGCATTTAATGACGATAGTGACAATTGCGGCACCTCATCCGAATTAACCTTTGATCCGCAAGGGCAAGGATTGGTTTATGTTATTGTAGAAGGATGGGGAAATGAAACCGGCGCCTATGATATCGCCATTGATGCCAATTATTTGGGCTTGAACGAAAATGAGACAACCGACATTTCGATTTATCCCAACCCTGCGAGCGACAAGGTTACCCTTCAAGGCATTTTTGGTGAGGTGTCCATTACCAATGTCGACGGCAAATTGATGAAATCAATTCAGAACTATTCTGGAAACTCTATTTCATTGGTTGATTTCAATCCCGGTGTTTATCTCGTTGCTTATGTCAGTAACGGCATTCGCTATTCTAAAAAATTAATTGTTCGCTAATTTCCATTTGATTCACCCGTTCATTCATTCTATTGGTATCATGTTTTTAATTCGACTTAGTGCCTTCTTATTTTTTGTTTTCCACATTGGATTTTCCTATGGTCAATGGACGAAGAAAGCCAGTTTAGGGGGTGTTGGTCGTCACCGAGGGACAGGAATCGCAATTGGGAACAAAGGATACATTGGCCTTGGACATACCAATGGGACGGGGGTAAATATCGACTTCAAAGATTGGTGGCAATATGACCCTGCCTCAGATTCATGGACGCAACGTGCTGATTTCCCTGTGCTGATTCATGGCGCGGTATCGTTTGGCACGGAAACGAAAGGGTATGTTGGTGGCGGATCAACCTTGGGCAGTGAATTCTTTGAATACGATCCTGTTACGAACGTCTGGATTCCTGTAGCTCCATGTCCTCTTACCCCGGGCGATGTGCAATGTTTCAGTGTTCAGAATAAGGGTTATGTGTATCAAGGGAATCAAATTGTGGAATACGACCCGACAACCAATGCGTGGACAATGATGGCCAATGCACCAATTGTATTCGGGACATGGAGTACATCCTTCGCGAGCAATGGCAGTGGATATGTTAAAAGTGGAAGCAGTTTCTACGAATTTAAGCCCTCTCAAAACACATGGATTGCACGAGCCCAATTCCCCGGACAAACATCCAATGGTGGTGCTGGATTTTATCGAGACAATAAAGGATACATTGTTTGTGGATATGTCGCTGGACTTAGTGTCGTAACAAATGAAGTATGGGAATACAATGCTGGAGAAAATCAGTGGACATTGATTGATTTATTCCCAGGTACTTCTCGAAGATTTCCTGTTGCCTTTGCCATTGGGCGAAAAGGATATTTTGGTACTGGAACGAATGGCGTGAATTTAAATGATTTTTGGAGCTTCGATTACGATCCATTGGGCACACAAGAACTGATATTAAATGAGGTGAATTGTTCGGTCTTTCCAAATCCTTCAAGTCAAGACATTCATATTGAATTGAATTCAGCACTGATGAGTTTGGGCTTGAGTGCAAGGATTGATGTTTACACGATTGATGGAAAAATAATGCATACCGAAGCCCTCGAACAAGCCCACATTACACTAAGTAAGTTTCAATTCGGTGAAGGAACTTTTTTCTGTAAAATTCAGATGGGCAACCAATCCGTTGTTAAAAAACTCATTTTCAATTGACCCATGAGAACGACAATCCTTAGCGCTATCT
>CANGIC010000123.1 GCA_947453795.1 Flavobacteriales bacterium | reverse complement strand
TCAATATCATTCTTTGAGCCAGACACACCTCCAAAGTTATCTTGATGAAATTGCATTCAAAAAAAATATACCCTTTAATGACTCCTTTGAACTAACGCTAATAAAGGCTTGTGCTAGAATCTAGGAACTCGCCTCCCCGAGGGGGAAATTGATCGTAACCTCACTTTAATTCGCAACTCTTACCAATGGCCTCTAGAGAAGTAGGAACTATTTCCCCCGCCGGAGGAGGATTAAGGGGGAGGAATTTATTATTGCATGACGAAGAGGAAGGAACACTTGAACTAGACAAAATGCGGCGAATTTGGTACAAAGAAGTCCCCTACATCCTGAAAAAAACCGCTGATCAAACAAAAAACCCCGAGATACTTCCCGGGGTCAATGTGATTTGAAAAAATGAACGATACCTTCATTTTTATTTCTTCGAACTGATGTATTGTCTCAATTCCATTTTGCTGGAATCGAAATCGAATAACTTGTACAAAACACCGACATTGTCTTTGTCGATAATGCGGTCCGAAAGGAACTTCGCACATTCCAAACGATCCGATTCAAAATCCAAGACCTCCAAAATTTGGTAGGCCTGGCTTGCTGTCAAACAGTACGTTTTCAAATCCATTAAAATGGCCTCTTTGCGGTCCGAATCAAACGAAAGGTCATTCAATTCTTCAACCTTTTTGTTCGCATCGCCTAGAATGTTCTTGCAGTAGCCATTGGTCGATGTCGATTGAACCGGTGTTTGTGTCGTCTGGGTGGTGTTGGACTGAATGCTTGTCGTTCCTTGGGTATTCTGATACGTAGTATTTCCTTGCGTAGCATTACCTCCCGTTGTATTCACTTGAATACCCACATTGCCCTGTGCAGTGTTTGGAATTGTATTGGTTGTATTCGTTGTATTCGTTGCCGTGTTTCCGTTGGTACTCGAACTGGAAGTCACTGTCGTTGTGGTTACCGTGGAAGATTGCGTTGTTTGTGCATTTTGAGTAGCCGATGTTGTCCCAATTCCTCCCATGTTCATGTTGATTTGACCACCACCATTCAATGGGTCATTCACATTGATAGAAATATTCATTCCACCAATACCATTCGGTGTATTTGTTGTCGTTGTTGTGGTGGGAGTTCCAGTTGTAGTTGTCGTCGTCTGTGTCGTTGTTGTTTGAGAAACCGTTCCTCCATTTGACTGTGAATTGATTACTGCCGTGTTTCCGTTTACATTTCCAGTGGTATTGACAGTTCCCGTAGTATTGATTGTACCCGAGGTATTTACATTTCCGCTTGTATTCACCGATCCCGAATTCGTTGGAGTAGTCACTACCTGTGTTGGTGTGCTCACTACTTGCGTCGCTGTGGCATCACTGTACACGCTATTGTTGTCAGGACGGTAAACAATTACATCTGAAGATTGCGAAGCACCAGCTGTGGGCACGGCACCTATCCACTGTAACTTGGGCTTTCCTTTTTTGAAGATGACACGTGTCGTGATGTCTTCTGCTTGTTCGATAAAAAAGTTCTTGTCGACATCCGAAATTTTCTGATCAGCAAAAATCAACTTCATGGAATAAGAACCGTTCTTCAATCCACTGACAACGACATTGGTCATCGGTTGAAAGTTCTGTTTTACCCCATTTAAGATGACATAAAATTGTTGTCCACCATTGTTAAATACGGTGATATTGCTTTGTCCAAAAGCAACTGTAAAAAGCACAATACTCAGCGCAGTAAGAAGATGTTTCATGTTTTATCCGTGTAAATATCCGTTTAATCGTGCGAAAGATAAGGGTTTTTTAGGCAAGAACAAAAGTTTAAAGCCATTCGACTTTACGCCGTTGAATTCGCTACCTTTACATGCTGTGCATTACGCCATCGTAGATATCGAAACAACAGGTGGAAGTCCTAAGGATTCTAAGATCACCGAAATTGCCATTTATAAACACGATGGCACGCAGGTGATTGATGAGTTCGTGACCTTGGTCAATCCTGAAATGCGCATTCCCGAATTCATTGTACGGCTGACTGGCATTAACGACAAGATGGTTGAAAATGCACCTCGATTTTTTGAATTGGCGAAAGAAATCGTGGAATTCACAGAGGGCTGTGTCTTTGTTGCCCATAATGTTGGTTTTGACTATGGGATTATTCGGCAAGAATTTAAAAACCTTGGTTTCGACTACCGGCGGCCCCATTTGTGCACTGTACGCGCGTCGCGTTACGTGATTCCAGGGCACGAATCGTACAGTTTAGGAAAACTATCTGCTGCCTTAGGAATCCAAATCAAAGGAAGACACAGAGCGGGTGGTGATGCCTTAGCGACCGCACATTTATTCACAATGTTGGTAGAAAAAGATCCCGCTGGACTCTCTACATTCATACAGCATGAGGTGAATCCAAAGGTTTTGCATCCCAATTTAGATTTAGAACAACTCGACGCTGTTCCTTCAAAGACTGGCGTCTATACCTTTTACAACGAAACTGGACAAATTATTTATATCGGCAAAAGCAAGCAGCTGAAACAGCGTGTCGAACAACATCTGCGAAATACCAAAACAAAGAATGGTATGCAAATGATGAAGGAAATCAGCCGGATTGAATACGAATTGACCGGATCTGAACTCATCGCCTTGTTGCTTGAATCCGCATTGATAAAAACGCATCGCCCTGTTTACAATGTGCGCCTAAAGAAAAGTAAATTTCCTTATGGATTGTTTGATGTGCAGGATGAGACGGGATACCTGCGTTTACACATCGGGCTTACCTCGAAGAGCGACGATATTCCGTTAATGAGTTTTACAACGAAGCAAGAAGGAATCAATTATTTGACTGCCATTTGCACGCAATACACGCTTTGCCAAAAATTGTGTGACCTATATCCTACGCAGTCGGCCTGCTTTCATCATTCCATCAAAGAATGCAACGGTGCCTGTATTGGCGAGGAAACGGCAGCGCAATACAATACCCGCGTCAATGCGCTCGTGGAGAAACTCACCTTGAGTGGAGAAAGCTTTTATTTGGTCGACAAGGGACGACATAAGAGCGAAAAAAGCTTGGTCTTGGTAGAACGGGGAAGTTTGAGCGGTTATGGCTATGCGCCCTTTCATTTCAACCATCAACCGACATCCAAATGGAAACGATTCATTGACCTCTATCAAGAGGACCGAGATGCACGCAGCATTTTACGCGACTTTCTGCGCAGGAGCGAATACGCAGAAATCATTCGCTTTTAAAAAAGGATAAGAAACGAAAAAGGGGACTGAAATTCAGCCCCCTTTTCTATGCGTTATAATTGTGCATTATGCCTTAATCTTCTTTGTAAGGTCAATCAATAGTGGTGTTGCAATACACAATGATGAGTACGTTCCAACGAACACACCAATCATCAAGGCGAATACGAATCCTTTAATAGCTGCTCCACCGAAAAGGAAGATCACAAGGAGAACCACGAATGTTGTAAACGACGTATTTATTGTACGAGATAGTGTTGAGTTCAATGCACCATTGATCTCATCCGACTGCTTCACGTCCTTTTTCCAGGACAAGTCTTCACGAATACGGTCGAAGACAATCACGGTGTCATTGATGGAATAACCGATGACGGTGAGGATTGCCGCAATGAATGCTTGGTCAAGGTCCATGTTGAATGGAAGGATACCGTGGAATGCCGCAAATACACCGATCACGATGATGACGTCATGCGCCAAAGCAAGGATCGCACCCGATGAGTACTGCCAGCTTCCGAATCGCAACAAGATGTAAGCAAACATCATCACCAACGAAAGAATAATTGCGATTGTGGATCCTTCAATCAATTCATCAGAAACGGATGCCGATACACTTCGAGATTCTTCAATATCGTAAGCACCAAGTTTAGCTTTCGACGCTTTCAAGGCCTCACCCAATTTCGCTTTCACTTCCTCATTTGCCGATTCATCTGAAAGTTTGTAGTTGGTCGTGATTTCCACGAAGAAATTGTCCTTCTTTGTTTTAATGTCAACGGATGCACCTGGCATCGTTTTCGAAATGTTCTCACGGATGTATTCAATCTCTGATTTTGCCGATTTCTCGAAGCGCACACCGAATGTTCTACCTCCAGAGAATTCAACACTAGGATTCATTCCACGAACCAAAACCATTATAAGTGATCCCGCAACCAAAGCCCCTGAAATGATGTAATAGAACTTTCTATTGGCAACGAAGTTGATGTTGATTTTCTTGAAAGCCCCCTTCGTAATTTTCGTGTCGAAGTTGATGGTCATGTTTTTCTTCATCATCCAGATGAAAACTAGACGAGAAATAACCAAGGCAGCAAATACAGAAGTAAAGATACCGATGATCAATGTTGTCGCGAAGGATTCAATTGGTCCTGAACCAAAGATTTTCAACACAACCGCAGTCAAGAGTGTGGTTACATTCGCATCGATGATCGATGAAAGGGCCATTTTATACCCTTCGTCTATCGCCGTAGCTTGGTCTTTGCCAGCCGCAATTTCTTCACGAATACGTTCAAAGACAAGTACGTTGGCATCCACCGCCATACCAATGGTCAATACGATACCTGCGATTCCTGCTAAGGTAAGCACAGCACCAAATGAAGCGAGTGAACCGAAGATGAAAATCATGTTCGCCAAAAGTGCGATGTCAGCTACCAAACCTGCTTTTCCGTAATAGAAGAACATGTAAGCGAATACCACTAACAAGGCAATACCGAAGGAGATCAAACCTGCTTTCGTGTTTTCATCACCAATGGTTGGCCCTACAATTGTTTGTTCCTTGATCACACATGGTGCAGGTAGTGCCCCACCGTTCAAAAGTCCCGCAAGGTCCTTCGCTTCTTCAATCGTGAATGAACCTGAGATTTGTGTATTCCCTCCAGTAATCGCATTGATAACACGAGGTGCGCTGTACACCACATTATCCATCGTAATCGCTACAATGCGGTCCACGTTATTTCCTGTCATTTCAGCCCACTTGTCAGCACCTTCTTCGGTCATTGACAAGTCTACTGTTACTTTACCGTTTTGGTCATCGTATCCTGTAGTTGCGTTTTTCACATCCTTACCTCCTACTTTGGCTTTTCCATTTTCAGGCATTTTCACCGCATACAAGAAGAATCCTTTATCTTTCTTTTTATCCGACACACTTTCTGGTTCAGAACCCCACATGAAACGCAGGTCTTCCGGGAAAGCAGCCATAACATCGGCACGTGCGAGAATTTTGTCCACCAATTCTTTTTGGTCAACTTCCGCATCTGGATCAACAGGCACATACCCAATGGCATAGTCACCTACTGGCTTGAAATAATCAGCCAAACCTTTCTCGGTTGAACCCAAAGAAGATAGTGATTCTTGTTTTGCTTTTTTCGCTGAATCTGCTGCCGCAACTGCTAATGTATCTAATGGATCAATCACAACTTCTTCAACAATCACCTCCTCAGTGCGAGAAATCATGGTAGCTTCTTGCCAGAACGATTGAATTTCAGACGGCATATATGTTTCGAAGAACTGCAAATTCGCTGTAGAACGCAATTTCTTTGCTACCGTCACCTCATCTTGAACTCCTGGAAGCTCAATGTACAATCTATTGTTTGCAGGATCTTTTTGAATGTTTGGTTGCGCAACACCGAACTGGTTAATACGCTTATTCATAATCTGCTCGACACCATCCATTGATGAAGAAGCAATATTTCTCAAGAAAGACTCAACCTCATCGTCCGTTGACTTTGCACTCAATCCCTCAATTTCTGTTGTACCCAACAAACGAACTACAGGGAATTTGTTTATTTTCTTATTCTCATCGATGAACAAAGAAATGAAATCTCCTCCGCGTGATTTGTAGGTACGCATCGCGCTATCAAACGGGCGCTTGAATTGCAAATCGCGTGGGTTTCTCGCGTAATTCTGAATCAACTCAGGAATCGAAATCTCCAAGGTTACAGACATCCCCCCAACGAGGTCAAGTCCGAAAGCCAAGCTGCGTTTCTTTGTTTCTGCGAATGTTGAACCGAAGAGTGAGTAAACAGTTTTATCTGCTTTCTTACTAAGAATTTGGTTGATGAATGCGGATTTTGCAAGATCTTCACCTTCTGGCTGATCGAAATGAACGTATTGTCCATTCGGCAATAGCGCACTATCTCCTGTGGCAGCTGCCTCTTTTTTCAGCATCTGAACGCGTCCTTCCGCCTCCTTGTCTGCTTGTTTTTCTACAGAACTTGCTACCCATGTAAATGAAAGCTGGTACAAGCATACTGCTGTTAAAATTATCGTTATGAACCAAAAAAATCCTTTGTTACGCATGTCAGAATTGTCAAGTTAATTATCAAATTAGCCCGCAAATATAGAATTTACCTTCGGCATAAGCAAACTAGTTTTGATGTATTTGAGTACATGTGGAAAAGTGTACGAATTATCAGACCTATGGCTTTTGAATTTCTTCACTAAATTCAATCAATCTTCGGCAGAAAACCGACCAACTATTTCGTTCATTCTCCTCACGAATAAGCAATTTACAGGATTCCTTCAATTCACCCGTAAAGAAATGCTGAATAGATTCAGCAATCAATGCGGGCTCTGGTCGCTCCACCATCAATCCCGTTTCTCCATGCGTGATGGATTCCTTCAAACCTCCAACATCTGTAGCAATTACTGGAATTTCAAAATGCTTGGAGATACTGATTATCCCACTTTGCGTGGCAGATCGGTATGGAAGCACACAAACATCGGATGCCGAAAAATAAAGACCCACTTTATCATCAGGGATATAGTGATTGAAAAGATGGACTCTTTGTGACAATGCGTGTTGATCGATTATGGCTTGGTAATCGTCAAAAGCACCGTAAACTTCCCCAGCAATTATCAACTGATAATCTTCACCCAACTTGGACATGGCCTCGATCAAGAGGTCTAATCCTTTGTACTTTCTGATGATGCCAAAAAACAACAGGTACTTGTGGCTTGGCGTATATTCAATACCCAATGATTTAAGCGCATCTTGTTGTGCTAATCGGGGACCAAACTGATCATAAACGGGGTGATCCATTCGCAGATACTTGGCCTCTGGTTGATAATGAAGTAAATCTGCCAAGACTTTATCAGACATGACTACAAAACCGTCATTTCTTTTTAAAAAATAGCGATTAAAGGCATGGTCAAAAAATCTTCGTTCATGAGGGATCACATTGTCCAAAACGCTAATGCGCACAGCGCGGCCTTTGAATCGACCGAGCACAAAACCCAAACTCGGCGCAAAAAAGGTCATCCAATATTTGGTGATGATAACGTCAGGGTTGGAACGCTTTATTTCGCGGGCTGTTTTAATGTAAGTGAATGGATTGATCGTGTCCAATACAGCACGTGAAGGGATTTTATCCGCCACATCATTGTCTGTGACATATTGTGTTTGTCCGGGAAAAAGTAGGTTGGGGTATTGTCGTTTGAAGGTGAACGCTTTCACATCGTGTTGTTTCTCCATTTCACGGTACATCAACGCATTGAACTGAGCAATGCCGCCGCGAAAGGGAAAAAATGTAGATAAGAATCGAATTTTCATCGGGCTATTTCAAGGTGAGCACTGCGTCACGCACCACGGCAGGTGTGATGTCATGCATGCACGATGTTCCGCGTACACAGGTGTTTCCGTAATAAC
>CANGIC010000122.1 GCA_947453795.1 Flavobacteriales bacterium | reverse complement strand
GAATTGATCAACGCATTTCCGAGGCGGAGAAATTAGGATTCGAGCGCATCATACTCTCCAAATATTGCAAAGGAATCGAGCAGAAAAATTACAAGATTAAGCTTGTTTTTTGTGGGAAATTGGATGAAGTGGTGAAGGAGCTTTTTACCTAGTAAGATCGGATTAACTCACCAGATAAAACGCCATGCCTACGGGTATCATAGTTGCATCCAGCCCAGCGTAAAAGACATCCTTTCGGTCTTCCTTTGTGGCGAAAATAAACCCCGCCGTAATCACATAACTTGGAATCAAAAGGAACATTAACCAAGAATTTTGATTGATCTTTGCGATTATAAGTATTGAAACTACCAAAAGTAGCCCTGCAAACCAACGGGATTTTCCGACGCCTAGCACCATGGGAATAGTATCTTGCGTTGTTGCGTCCAGGGACAAATCTCGAATATCGAAGGGGATGGTGAGTGCTAAGAAGTAACAAAAGAAGGCAAGTGCATACGCCATAAAATCTAGTGTGAAATGCATCGATTTTAGTTGAGGAAATACAACGAGAATTCCGGTCCAAACAAGCGCAACAAGCGGAGCTTTGAGTAGGGAAATTTCACGCAAGCGAAATGAGAAAATGGGGACAACATACCAAGTCGAAAAGAGGACTCCTATGCCAAGCAAAATGTATTGACTGAACGTCAGATTTAACATCCTTAAACACACAAACATCATCATAAACGAAATGAAGAATGTCGTTTTTACAAGTGCTTTATTTTTCGCGAACCAGTCATTCATTTCTGGTTGACTGAGCTTTCTTTCGCACTTGTAGATGCGGTGTGCGTTGTAAACGCTACAAACAGAAAAGGTGATTAAACTAGAAAAAATGAAGGCATCATCTAGGCCTAAAAAGCTACACCAACCCAAGGCCAATACCCCTGCTCCCATTGCCACGAAGAAATTGATACGGGTTAGCTGTAGGATGAACGTCCTCATTTCGCAGGGGAAGTGAGCGCAGCAACAACTTGTTCAACAGAAATTTCTTGCACACAAAGGCACTTTTTTCCTTTTTTACACATGGGGCAATCCGCATCATGCACGATTACCTCGACCCGTTTACCAAGGGGTTGCCATCTACCAGGGTGAATCGGCTTTCGGGGAGAATAGAGTCCAACGGCGCGTATTCCACAAACTCCAGCGATGTGCAAGGGCCCCGTTGAACAGGCGACAACGGCATTTACCTTAGACACAAGCACGATCAACTGAGCAAGTGTAAGTTTACCTGTAATGTCGTGGATAAGTGCATTGGACGGGATTTGCGCGCGAAATGCAGTGCCTTCTTGCTGTGTCCCCGTAAAAAACACAGTAGTTCCAGAATTCGCTAAAAACGTTGCAAGCTCCATATAGCGTCCCAAAGGCCACTCTAAAGCACTTCCTTGCGACTTTGGATGGAGGATCACTGTCTTTAAAGAAGCATTGAGTATTTCGTTCACCTCTTGCGGTAAATCAACGGAAACAGGATTAAAGAGACTTCCATATTCTTTTACCAATTTCAATGACGGAATTTCATGCAATCCCAAAGGTCGGAGCAACTCAAAGTTCAATTGTGCTTCATGCAGCTCAGAACGCTTGCGTGTAAAATTGACCCGATGATTACACGTCAACAGGTGAAATCCACGGTGCGATGTCCCAATCCGCATAGGAATCTTTGCTTTTTTCGCCAAGCTTGCAATCTCTTTCACCGGAAAAACATGAACAATTGCATCGGCGTTTAGTGCTGCAATATGCGCCACTTTTGCGGCACTCGGTAAAGCTTCAATTTCTTGCCAATCGACAAATTCATCAACGGCTGAGTAGCAATCCACCACAGGTTTCGTGTAGGACTTGCCAAGGAAAATTACTGTACAATTTGGAAACTGAGATTTCAACCACGCGCACAAGGGCAAGGTCAAGATCACATCCCCAATGCTGTCTGTTCGCGAAATGACTATTCGGTGTATGTCAAGCGGCGCTTTCACTGTTCAATCTCCTTAGTTCTTTATATTTCAATACATTCGATGCGGCAGATATCGTAGCAATTCTCCAACCCATCGCGCCATCCAAGATGCCCAATTTGATGACATACATCGCGAAAAAACGTCCCACTGCACTCAAATAGGGTTTCCCTATTCCTGCTTTCTTTCCCTGTTCGTGCATCTTCCGTGCAGTCAGTAACGAGTACTTATCTGCCCGCTGGCGATGCTCCTCAAAGGAGTAGTAGGAATAATGTTCCAAGTGACCATTAAGCTGTTCGACGTCTATCGGTTGTTCAAAAGACAATTCTTCATGCACAAATTCACCTACCCACATCGTTCCTATACGGGGGAATAGCCGAACTTTAACGTCTGGATACCAACCAGAATGACGGATCCATTTTCCGCAATAATTGGTCAAGCGATTCAAACTATAGACTTTCTCGTCGCTAGAATTTTTTATCCGAATAATCTCCTGTTGAAGGGTTTCATCAAGCGCCTCGTCGGCATCAATGGATAAGATGTAATCACTTGAGGCAAGCGAGTTAATGTAATTTTTAGAAGCAGAATACCCAGCCCACGCTTTCACGCTTACTTTCGCGCCATGTGCTGTGGCAATTTCTACTGTACGGTCGGTTGAATGCGCGTCAAGCACCAGTATTTCATCCACCACAGGCAACAAGGACTGAATGCACCGGGCGATGTTTCGTTCTTCATTGAGTGTTATAATGGTGGCGCTAATTTTCATTTCTTCAACTCAACACTTTTGAGGATGGCTTGAATTTCACGCAAGGGATGTGTCCAACTGGTGGTTGATGGGGCATCGACATAGCCGCTTACACAAATCAATTTCTTTTTGTTGGGGTTGACAAAATGGAAGGACCAAAACGCGCCACCCGTGCTGTGCATTGGGCGACCCGTAAAGACAAACATGCCGCGCATTTCATACCCTTTCAAGGTGCCTTTTTGGTTGCTCATGGTATTTCCCTCAGGATATACCATTTTCGCATATTGGGTTCCCATGTAAAGTCCATCGGTTTCGTGGGGAACATTGTACTTCAACATAGTGTCTCTTGCCATCAAAAGGTTCTCTAAGATAAACTGACTGGAGTCCTTGAAGTCGTATTGGTAAATCATCAAGCCCGAATACACTGTACCCTCATCTTGTGTTCCGGTCCCTACAAATTCAATTGGACGTGAAGCACTTGGGAACTCAATGCGGTAAAAATTCGCGCGTTTGGTCACAATTTTAGCGCCATCGGGAAGGGCCAAGCTCAATCCAAAATTCTTTTTGATTTCTGTATCGACATTTACATTTTCTTCATCGCTAAAGTTTCGCAGAATGCGCTTCCACTCCATCTGGTCAAATTCAGCGTGCACCGCATCCAATCCTTCGGCACACACAGCCAACACCTGATTGTAATCTTTTCCGATGATGTCGATGACAATTTGTCCATGTGCCCAAACATTCATGCGTTTCTCGATGCGCGCTTTTTCTCCTTTATACTCAGGATCAATGGTAATGAATAGGGTATTTCTGAAGCGTTTTACCCCTTGGTCGAAGAGCTCAGGTGTTTTATGCACCAATTCAAAGGTGGCAACATCGGGAAAATAAGGCATAATCCAACGGGTTAAGCCCGTATCGAGGTAGTTTTTAATCTGAGAATCCCAGATGCCTTTGTCACAGACGACGAGGATTTCTCCGATATTTCCAGTCACCGTTAGTCCTTGGGAGGAAAATCGTTTTGTGCTTAGCTCACAGCCAAAGGTTAAGAGCAAGGAAAATGAAGCGAAGAGCAGGATCAATCGTGTTTTCATGGGCTATTTATTTTTGCGGCGCAAGGGCAATTATCGGGCAAATTTATTTCACGCGAAGACGCTGACCGACCGTCAGTTTATTGATATTCACCCCAGGGTTTAATTTCGACAGCTGGGTTTGTGACAGTCCATGGCGTTGTGCAATCTTGGAGAATGTATCCCCTGCCCGCACATTATAATATTTCTTGACAGGAGCAGGTGGGGTTTGTTGCTGTGTTTGCGTCTGTGTCGTTCCACCAGGTCCAGTGAGCAATTGGAGGCGTTGTCCCACATAAATGTTGGTGGTCTTTAACGCATTCCATTCCATGATTTTTTCAATCGTTACCCCGTATTTCGTGGCGATAGAATTCATCGTTTC
This sequence comes from Flavobacteriales bacterium, assembly GCA_947453795.1. Taxonomy (GTDB): domain Bacteria; phylum Bacteroidota; class Bacteroidia; order Flavobacteriales_D; family Crocinitomicaceae; genus M0103. The sequence goes on along the minus strand of CANGIC010000122.1, from coordinate 3,578 downwards.
ACCCGAACTTACCTTATGGTAAATGTAATTGGCAATGGGGGTTGGTGGTGTTGAACCATTGACAGTATCTGAAGAATCCGCTGGTGTGGGTACCACTTGTATGGGTTGTTGAATCACCACAGCGTGTAATGATTTTTCCAAAGCATATAAGCTGTCCTCCATACTCACCAAAAGTCCAATTTTCTCCAGGGGACCTGTAATGCACTGATTGGGTTGCGTGTGCGGAATGTAGGTGGTTTTATACACCGGGTTAAGTGCTTTAATGTCTTCTTGGTCCCATTTTACCAATTGAGAAATAGTTGCCATGTGCACGCCTTGAGAAAGACACATGGTGTCCAATTGTGCGTTGTGAACCTTGGCTTCTACCGGGATAATATTGTGTTCAGCATGGTAATTCAAGAGGTACGCTGCAGCAATAAAATTTGGTACATACCCTTGTGTTTCACTTGGCAAGAAGGGGCGAACATCCCAATAGGTTGTTTTGTTTCCACTGCGTCGAATGGCTTTGTTCACATTTCCTGGACCGGCGTTGTAGGCAGCAAGCACCAAGTTCCAATCGCCATAAATTCCGTAAAGTTGTCTGAAATAGCGGCATGCAGCATCGGTTGACGCCACTGGATCCATGCGTTCATCGATGTAAGAGTTTTCCTTTAATCCGAAATACAATCCTGTTTTGTACATGAATTGCCACAATCCCAGCGCTCCGGCCCTAGACTTCACTTGTGGACGCAAACCACTTTCGATGACTGCGAGGTATTTCAATTCTATCGGTAAACCGTATTCCGCCAATTTCTCTTCAAAAAGGTCGAAGTACAAGGCCGATCTTCCCAATACTACCTTCGCAAATCCACGTCTGTTCTGTGCGAAGAAACGGATTGTTGATAGGGTTATTGGGTTACAGTCCAAATGAAACGGACTCATCTCATTCATTTTCTCCAAGCGTTCACAATACACCTCATCGGTAAAGGCCGGTACTGTTCCTGGCTCATAATTGAGCACCTGCATGATGGAGTCGTAGTTTTTTTGTCCTACATATTCGGCATAAAACAAGCGCAAACTTTGTTCAACGGTATTGATGAAAGCATCCGTGTTTAGGGAATCAGAGGGCCGCACCAAGTGAGCAGGGCGTTGCGCTGTGGTGTTGAATACAGCACCAAGCACGATCAGGATTCCAAACAACTGATTTCTCATCCGGCAAATTGAGTAAGGTAGGAGGAAAAATCGAGCAGCTCTTTTTCTGCAAAATGGGTGGCCATCAATTGCACACCGTAGGGCATTCCATCGCTATGCGTTCCAAATGGGATCGAAATCGCAGGATTTCCGGTAAGGTTGGCATGCACTGTAAAAATATCTTGTAGGTACATTTGAATGGGGTCTTTCACCGCGTTCAAATCAAAAGCGGTCGCCGGTGTTGTTGGCATCAAGACCAAATCGTAGGATTGAAATATTTCATTGGTTTTGTCACGCAATACACGACGCACTTTTTGTCCTTTGGTATAGTAGGCATCGTAATAGCCATGCGACAACACGAAAGTTCCCGTCATAATGCGTCGCTTCACTTCAGGACCAAATCCTTCCGTTCTCGATTTCTTATAGGTGGCCTCTACCCCTTGAGCCACAGCACTGCGGTGCCCAAAATGCACTCCATCGAAGCGCGATAAATTGGACGATGCCTCAGCAGTTGTCAGGACATAATAGGTGGGAACCATGTATTCCAAGTAGGGAAAAGACACCTCATCCACTTCATGACCTTCGGCTTTCAATTGCTCAATGAGTCGGCGCAACTTGGTTTCAATCTCTGGATCAATTCCTTCCATTTCAAGGGTTTCCTTGATGACAGCAATTCGTTTTTTCCCTGGGGCTGAAAGCTGTGAATAGGTTTCTATAGGTCGTGATGACACTGTTGAGTCGAACTCATCCTTGCCCGACATGATTTCGAGCAGCAAGGCAGCATCTTCAATAGTTGTTGTGATTGGTCCGATTTGGTCAAAGGAAGAAGCATAGGCAATTAAACCATGGCGACTGATGCGACCATAACTGGGTTTTAAGCCAACCGTTCCTGTAAATGATGCAGGTTGACGGATAGACCCTCCGGTATCGCTACCGAGAGCAGCAGTGCATAGTCCTGCAGCCACAGCAGCGGCAGAACCTCCAGAAGAACCTCCAGGCACTTTCGCTGTATTCAAGGGATTTCTAACTGGTCCATAGGCAGAATTTTCATTCGAGCTTCCCATGGCAAATTCATCACAGTTGAGTCGACCAATGAGTATGGCATCTTCGTCGATGAGACGTTGCACTGCAGTTCCAGTAAAAAGGGATTCAAATCCGTGAAGGATTTTAGATGATGCGCTAACCTTATGGCCTTTGTAACAGAGGTTGTCTTTGAGACCGATGATCATTCCTGCCAAACGACCTTGCGTGCCGGCTGCAATTTTTTGATCCACCATTCGGGCTTGTTCGCGAGCTGATTCTTCAAACACTTCCAAGAAAGCATTCAATTCTGCATGGGCATGTATTCGGGAGATGCTTGTTTCGACAAGGTCAAAAACAGATACACCCGAAGCAAGCGCAGACTTTACTTCAGCGAACGAATTGTACATACGCGCGATTAGTTATTCTTTTCTTCGGCTTTTTTTTCCTCTTCAGGATTGGTTTTAGAAGCATCTTTAAACTCCTTAACCCCTTGACCCAAACCTTTCATTAGTTCAGGAATTTTTTTACCTCCAAAAAGTAATAGTGCTACTGCAAGGATTGCAATAACCTGCCACGGACCAAATACACCCAGTATCATCATAATAAATTTTTGTCTGTCAAAGGTAGAGAAAAGCGCTCATTTCTGTTCGCCTAATCTCCCTAATTCTGTTAATTAATATAAATGAGTGCCTGAGAGCTTAGAGCTTTCTTGCAACTTCCACTTCTTCAAATGCTTCGATGATGTCACCCATCTTGATGTCGTTGAACTTATCGATATTCAATCCACACTCGTAGTTGTTTTTCACCTCTCTTACATCGTCTTTGAAACGCTTCAATGATCCCAAATTACCTGTATGTATCACGATACCGTCGCGGATCACGCGGATTTTCGACGAACGTTTGATAATTCCGTCAAGCACATAACATCCTGCGATTGTTCCCACACGAGTAATGTCGAATGTTTCGCGCACTTCTGCCGAACCGATGATTTTCTCTTCGATGTCTGGAGAAAGCATTCCCTCCATTGCCGACTTGATCTCTTCGATGGCCTTGTAGATGACAGAGTACAAACGGATATCGATTTGTTCGTTGTCCGCCAATTTGCGCGCTGCCAAAGAAGGACGCACCTGGAAACCAATGATAATCGCATCCGATGCCGACGCCAAGTTGACATCTGCCTCAGAGATAGCACCCACACCTTTGTGAACGATGTTGATTTGAATCTCTTCCGTAGAGAGGCGCAACAAGGAATCCGATAGGGCTTCGATTGATCCATCCACGTCACCTTTAACGATGATGTTCAACTCCTTAAAGTCACCAATCGCCAAGCGACGACCAATTTCATCCAAGGTAATGTGTTTCGTGGTACGCAACCCTTGTTCACG
>CANGIC010000121.1 GCA_947453795.1 Flavobacteriales bacterium | reverse complement strand
CGATGCGAAGTTCAATTCGGGCTGTGGTTGGCCATCGTTCGATGATGATATTTCAGGAAATGTGAAACGTGTACTCGACAAAGATGGACGTCGAACGGAAATTGTTTGTGGACATTGTGGCGGTCACCTCGGACATGTTTTCGAAGGAGAGCGTTTCACCGAAAAAGATACGCGTCATTGCGTAAATTCGGTATCCATTCGATTTATCGCAGATTAACCTTATTCGCAGTGAAAGATTTCGTCACACTGCTGGTAAATCATTTCATGTAAAATAAGTTGTGCGGCTAAGGCCAATTGCGTGTAATTCTGTGAGTTGTTGCCAAATCCAGCCGCTGAGGTTTGCCACATGGCTTTAATCAATTCTTGTCCACCTTCTTTTGGGTGAATGGCGTTCACTACCGCTGCCACATTCATCGCACCTGCGTGATAGACATGGAGCACAAACAGTCGAAACCATAAATCCGATTCGTGGTAACTCAAGTTGTGGCTGTTTAAAATTTTCTTTGCTTCAGGGATACAAACGCGGTGAATCAACCGTGAAGCACCGTATGCAGAACGTTCGAAGTCTTTGCGCTCATCTATGCTGCCATTCACCACAAGGCCTTGTGCACGCGCAACGCCCGGCATCAATTGAAAAGCGCCATAGGCACCAGATACCGATTTTTTCAACTGTCCTGGACTTTCAATCAATAAGATGGCCTGCGCATACCACGGGTCAACGCCATTTTTCTCAAAGGCAGCAACCCCCTTAGACAAACTTGGATACACTGCGTTGAACTTGTAAAAATCGTTCTTCCCAAAGGTCACATTGATTTTCTCATCGGTAGGAAGGGAATACAGGCGACGCAAACTGTCTTTAAACGCATCTTTCTGAATTTCAGTTTGCGCGGACCAATCACGGAAGGACATTTTAAGCAAGACCTGGCGGTTTTGTGCCACATTGATTAAACATGAATCCGGGGATAGCAACATGATTTTTTTCCAAAATTCGGGTTGTGGAAGTTCATCCCAACGGTCATAAAAAATGGGATCAGCATTCATAATCGCATGAAGACCAGCGGATGACAAAACTTCAACCTTTTCATGTTCACGGTCAATTATCGGTTGACAAAAACCAAACAAGGGCATGAGCGCTATGGAGAGAAAAATGGAGAGTCGCATGTAAATGTAAACAGTACCTCAATATACGATAGATTGCGTGAAAAATGAACCGAAAACCGAAAAATTAACAATTTCGTTGGTCATTTCCGCGCAAACATCACGACATTTGCCCATGCGCATTCTCGGACGTATTTTTTCTCTTCCGCTTATCTTTCTTGTGAAGATCTACCAATGGGTGATCTCCCCTTTGTTTCCGCCTGCTTGCAGATATACGCCAACGTGCTCTCAATACATGTTAGAGGCATTGCGCATTTGGGGACCGTTTAAAGGGACTTGGTTAGGTGTAAAACGGATTGCTTCATGTCGCCCAGGTGGTGGTCATGGTCACGATCCTGTACCAAAGCGCGACTGATTCAATAAGCTGATCTTATTTCGTAAACCTCCGTAGATCATTTCATAGCCAAAAAGGACGAGTACAGGGAGGTATTCAATCCATAGCGACAATTCATTCGTGCTTGCTGAATTTTCTTCGGTGTAAAAGCTGTAGGAGAGTATAACGGTTAAACTCCAAAGTAACGGGAAAAGATACGTGGTAAAAGTGGACAACAATAGCAGCGGAAGTATATACCACGGATGGATCGTGCTGCTCAAAAGTAAATAGATGAAATAGGCAATGGTCATCCGTTTGAACAGCGCTTCTGGTGTTTTAAATTGACCATACAAGGCCAATACGGTGATACATTGAATGGCAATCCGCGCCAATCTTGGACCATAAAACATCGTTGCATTCCACCCTAACTTCCAATAACCGTATTGAAGGTAATAGTGTAAAATGAAAGAGTTGAATTCAAACACCTTGAAATACAAGGTTAAACTCTCCATGAAATGTCGGTAGTTGTGCTGATCAATTAGCGGTAAGGCGAAAAGTGCTACAACACATAGCACCAAAACATACAGCCAAAGTGCTTTCCTCCAACCTAAAAAACGCCAGAAAAAGGGCAAAAGCATCAAGGGAATGAGTTTGATGTGCACCGCGGCAGCGAATAAAACTGAACCGGTAACTAATTTTGATTCCATCAAATGGATAAAGGAGACGAGCAGAAGGCAAATCATAAGTCCCTCGAAATGCAAATTGAAAAAGACCTCGACAATAAATAGGGGATTCAAGAAAAGGAACCAAATCGCTTTTTGATCTAGAATACCCCTTTCAACAAAACGGCGTGAACTTTTTAAAGCCAGAAGGACAACGCCAATAAACAGCAGACGCAAGACAAGTAAGCCAACGAAGCTTGATTCACTGAGTAAAGCGGCTATTGTGAAAAAAACTTGGGTGAGGGGTGGGTAACAACTGTAGTTTTTCTGCGAAAGTGTTCCCATGTTGTCAAAAAGCTCCTGTAGGTATGGGCTGTGAACAAACGCTTTGTGGTGAGTGAGTTGCTCCGGTCGAAAGTCATATGGATTTACCCCGCGGGTGAGCCATTCACCATCCCAAAGGAAACGGTTGAAGTCATTGGAAAGCTCAGGCGTTTGACAAAGGGATGCGAGGAAAGCAAGTCCCAAAAGAATGTACACTTCTGTAGTCGTTCGATACGTTCTGAACACCAGGACAAATCCCAAAAAGGAGGAAAGGTACAAGGGGAAAAGTGCGGCGGTGTTTTCGCGTTGAATGAATCCCAAGGCCGCTAAGGAAAGGACAAAAAGAAAGGCGGAACAATAAAATTTCCACCTTTCTTCAAATCTTTTGATCATGCGTACTGTTATTGTGCGCTGATTCGGTTTTCTTTCAGTGTTGAGAAGAAGATCACACCATAGCCACATGCTAACATGAGGTGGAACGGCAACATACCAAAGTCACCGTAAACGGCACGCACTACAGCAGTGTATCCAAACACCACCATTAAGATTCCCTCCAAGATGTTGATGATGGACAAGCTTTTCTTATCGTATTTGTTGCCTTTGAATTCACTTTTTACCGAAACATTAAATTTTGGTGTACGAACAAATGAACTCTTGATGCCCAAATATCCTTCGATCACCGCTACGGTATTGCTCAATGACAATCCCATGGAAACCACTAAGAATTGGAAGAAACGGCCTACAAAACGAATGAATGAACTGAACTTGCGTTCTGTCTTGTCTCGGTAGGAGTTCCAGTAATAGTACATCAAGAAAATCGTGCTAATAATGAAGAACGCCATGTACTGAAGGATGTAATTCAAATCTGAGAAACTATCCTTGATATGCAATACGACCAAGCTCAAAAGTGAAACCACAAGAATGAACATGAAAACAGATGAGTTGAATAGGTGCGATAAACCATGCACACGATCGGCGAATTTTACATTCTTTGCCGTCAAAAGGCGTTTCCACATTTTCACGAAACACTCTGCGCCACCTTTCATCCAACGGTGCTGTTGGCTTTTCAATGCGGACATGGTAATTGGCAACTCTGCAGGAGCAATTACATCTTCCAAGTAGCGGAATTTCCACCCTTTGATTTGTGCTCGGTAGCTCAAGTCGAGGTCTTCTGTTAAGGTGTCATGTTCCCAACCACCAGCGTCTTCGATACATTTTTTTCGCCAAATACCACCAGTACCGTTGAAGTTGATGTAATGTCCAGCGGAGCTTCTTCCTCCTTGCTCAATGGCGAAGTGACCATTCAATCCGAAAGCTTGAAGTTCTGTGAGAATGGAATATGTCTTGTTGATGTGTCCCCAACGTGTCTGCACCACACCGATGTTATCTGCATCAAATGAAGGCATTGTGCGGATCAAGAAATCAGGATCTGGAATAAAGTCAGCATCGAAGATGGCAATGAAATCACCTTCGACACGGTCCATGGCAGCATCCAAAGCTCCGGCCTTGTAACCAGTGCGGTCAACGCGGTGAATGTGTTGAATGTTTACACCACGTGCAGCCACTTCAGCCACTTTCTTGGCAATCACATCTTTTGTTTCATCCGTTGAGTCATCCAATACTTGAATTTGAAGCTTGTCTGCAGGATAATCAAATTGTGCAATGGTCTCGATGATGCGCTCTGCCACATACAACTCGTTGAACATCGGAAGTTGAATCGTTACTTTCGGTGTCGTTGCTGGGTCGTAAACTGGCTTCGGAGCGACGTTCTTTTTCTTCTTGTTGCGCACATAGGCAATGGCCAATGACAATTGCAAACAGCTGTAGAAGAATACAAGCACCAAGCACAATCCGTAAATCACCATAACGATTTTCGCGACAAGGTGTGACCAATAGTGCTCCTTAATGATGTATTTTCCGTTGGCTAATTTCACCTTGCGGTCTCCCCAATTGAACAACCAAGATACCTTCAATGACACTGGAATTGGTGTTCCATAGGTGTACACTTTCAAGTGCTTCTCTGTAAGTTCGGTGGTGAATGTTTGGTCGGTATAGTCTTTGTCCGTAACGTGAAAAGCATACGCTCCCAATGGGACATTTTTGATTTTGAAAACACCGTTGTCATCCGATTCTGTGGAATAAACTTTTCCCGTTTTCTTATTTTTTAAGGTTACTTCTACCTCATCGGCGATGCGTTCAGTACGCTGATCAATCAATTTTCCAGTAACGAGTTTACATGTTTGAATGTTCTCTTTGGAAGTCGCATTGACCATTCCGGTCAGTAGTAGTGTGCAAACCAGTAAAAGTATCCTCATCTTTTCAGTGAATTGGGATTGTGTTAAATAGGCGCGTAAAATTAGTTAAAATCGGTATTTAAACACTGCCCAAATGATTTTTATTCCTGCGAGTACCGTTCCCTTGACTGTACCCGATACTTTGGAAACGCCAATTCGCTTTCGGTAACTGACGGGAATTTCACTAAATCGGAGTTTCTTTTTTGCCGCTTTAATCTGCATTTCTATGGTCCATCCATAGGTTTTATCGCTCATATTGAGTGATTTAAGTGCGTCGGCATGGATGGCGCGAAATGGACCCAAATCACTGAATTTTGCGCCGTAGAAAATGCGAATCATTCGTGTAGCCAACCAGTTTCCAAACACTTGTTGAGGAGTCAATGAACCGCGCTCACGTTCACCCAAAACACGAGAGCCAAGCACAAAATCCATTTTTCCAGATTCAATTGGCGCAATCAAGTGGATCATTTCATTCGGATGGTCCGAAAAATCTCCGTCCATGAACACAAGGATCGCTACATGCTGCTCATTGGCATAGTCAATCCCTTTCAAACAAGCCCAACCATATCCTTTTCTCGGCTCATTCAACACAATAGCGCCTGCATTTTCAGCTTCTTCGACCGTATGGTCCGTCGAACCATTGTTGACCACAATGACCAAAGCATTGATTTCCTTAGGAATGGCATTCACAACTTTCGCAATCGAAGGTGCCTCGTTGTAGGCAGGAATAATCACGGCAATCTTCACGACACTGTTTTAATTGGACTTGCTTGATTCAAAGGCCTTGGATTTCACCGTCCAATCGTATGTTGAAAAAACTACAGTTGGATTTACTCCAAGTGGCACGATGCCGTAGTGTTGGTGCAAGGCGATGATGCCATTTGTTCCGCCAAAATCTGCCGCATACCATTTGAGCAGTTCATCTACCTTCAAGGTGTTTGAAAACTGGGTGTAACTCGAGTTGATACTTAAAAACTGGCGTGTCGCCGCATCCAATTCTTGGTGTATATTTTTCTTGGTATAGACATGAATAGGTGGGCAAGAGGCGGCACCGCAATTCAAAGCGAAGTGAATACGTGGTTCAAAATGCTGCGTCTGAAGTTTAGTTATGAATTCACCCATCTTTTCTCTTCCAAGAATGCCCAATTCAATGTCGTTTAAACTGATTTTTTTGCCACAAATTGGAATCCAGCGCTCATTAAAGAAACGGTCGCGATGGGCATATTTGTTAAAATGTTGAGCCAATCTTACCTGAACGGAGGCATTGTAGATGTTGAGCCAGAAGGCAAGATGGGCAGCGTCGTCTGAGGTGAGTGCAGACAAGGAATGCAGAGTTAAATCCTGAAGTGTATCCTGAAATGACGAGAAATTTTCGTTCAGTTGGATAGCACGCAAATAACTTTCTGAGAAATGAGATAAGTTCTTCGGTTGTTTGTTGTCGGACTCAGCGCAACCAAAAATGAAGAAGATGAATAAAATGAAATACAACAAATACTTTGAAAACCTCAAAGGCACCGAAGTACATCGATTTAATTCCACACACCCATTTTGTTGAACTTCTCAATGCGCTCGTTGATGCGTTGATCAATGGCTTTACCGTCAAGTTCTTCAATGTACTTTTTGATGGCACCTTTCACGGTAGAAAAAATCTCCTCGTGGTTGCGGTGTGCACCATTGATTGGTTCTTTGATGACATCATCCACAAGTCCATTCTTCAACATATCTTCAGACGTCAATTTCAAGGCATCAGCAGCACGCTCCTTGTAATCCCATGATCTCCAAAGAATAGAAGAACATGATTCAGGTGAAATAACAGAATACCATGTGTTTTCCAGCATGACCACTTTGTCACCAACACCAATTCCTAAGGCACCACCAGAAGCACCTTCACCGATGATGATACAAATTACAGGAACTTTCAAACGCATCATTTCATAAATGTTGCGTGCAATCGCTTCACCTTGTCCGCGTTCTTCCGCTTCCAAACCTGGATATGCTCCCGGTGTGTCGATGAACGTTACAATTGGCTTGTTGAATTTCTCCGCCATTTTCATGAGACGAAGTGCTTTTCTATATCCCTCAGGATTCGGCATACCAAAGTTGCGGTATTGACGCATCTTGGTGTTGATTCCCTTTTGTTGTCCAATGAACATGACAGATTGCCCGTCAATCAATCCGAAACCACCAATCATCGCTTTGTCATCTTTCACACTGCGGTCACCGTGTAGTTCTTGGAATGTATTGTTGGTGATCGCGTTGATATAGGCGAGGGTATAAGGACGGTCTGGGTGACGCGACAATTGAACACGTTGCCATGGGGTAAGTCCAGAAAAAATCTCTTTCGTTTTTTCGGAAAGCTTGCCCTCCAATTCATTGATTTTGTCGGTCATGTCGATCTCAGTGGTAGCACCGATTTCCTTTGTCTGCTCGATTTGCTCCTCGAGCGCTTTCAATGGTTCTTCAAAATCTAAGTATACTGACATTTTCTTTCGATTTAAGCCGTCAAATGTACGAATTTTTGATCAGTTCTTCTACTTTTGCCTTATGATATTATTTCCTCCCGCAAAGATCAATCTCGGACTCAATGTGCTGCGAAAGCGGGAAGATGGGTATCACGACCTCGACACCTGCATGGTGCCTATTCCCCTCTGTGATGTGCTCGAATTACTTCCTTCAGATGAATTTGAATACCACCAAACGGGACTGTCAATTCCAGGTGCTGCTGATGACAATCTTTGTGTAAAAGCGTATAAACTACTCAAGGATGACTACAATTTACCTCCTGTTTACATGCATTTGCGCAAGGAAATCCCAATGGGCGCAGGACTTGGTGGTGGTTCGTCGGATGCGGCGTATGTCCTTACAGGTTTGAATACGCTTTTTCAGTTGAACATCCAGACGGCGAAATTGGAAGAATATGCTGCACGCTTGGGAAGTGATTGTGCCTTTTTTGTGAAAAATGAAGCTCAAATCGCTCATGGCAGGGGTGAAATTCTGTCGCCGTGTCCACTAGATTTGT
>CANGIC010000120.1 GCA_947453795.1 Flavobacteriales bacterium | reverse complement strand
TATGTAGATCAAATTGGAAGCATTCGTTTGAATGACCCTGCTTTCTTTCTGCACGATGCCATTGAGTCGAACCCTGTTCGTTGTCCGGATACTGAAACAGCCCACAGAATGGAGACACTCATTCGCACCATACGAAGTGAAGGAGATACCATTGGTGGCTGTGTGCGTTGCATGGTAATGAATGTTCCTGTTGGACTTGGCGAGCCCGTATTTGATAAGCTTCATGCTGAACTCGGAAAAGCAATGTTCTCTATCAATGCGGTAAAGGGTTTTGAATTTGGCAGTGGATTTTCTTCTGTCGAAATGCGTGGATCGGCGCATAATGATCAAATCAATACAGACAAAAGCACCAAAACCAATCACAGTGGCGGGATTCAAGGAGGAATTTCTAATGGGATGCCTATTGAATTTCGTGTGGCGTTCAAACCTGTAGCGACAATTGCCCAACAGCAAGAAACAATCAACGTTGCAGGTGAGGAAAGCACCGTCCGCGGTAAAGGCCGTCACGATGCGTGTGTGGTACCGAGGGCTGTGCCTATTGTTGAATCTATGGCGGCTATTGTGCTGTTAGACATGTTGCTTCGGGATCAAGCTACGCGTTTGGCTTAGGGACATTAGACACTTCTTCGCTCGTTGAGCTTCGAAGGACAAGGGACAATAGACAAAGGACATAATTCTTACTTTGGAGGCTGAGGCGCTAGAAGCCACAAAAGACTTATAGATTTTAAGATATCAAGATATTAAGACGGTAAGACTAGATCATTCTTCGAAACTCGTAACTCATAACTCGTAATTTGTAATTAAAAGACAAGGGACCGCCTTCGGCTGATGGACAAAGGACTTTTGGACATCAAGACATCAAGACATCAAGATTTTAGGACGATAAGACTGGATCATTCTTCGTAACTTATAACTCGTAACTTATAACTCGTAACTTATAACTCGTAACTTATAACTCGTAACTCGTAACTCGTAACTAATCACCGTCCTGAAGGTCGAAGACCAAATCAGAGCAATGTTCTACAGCAAAAAACTGATTGGCAATTTCCAACAATTGAGAAGATGTCAATTCGTCGATGCCGTCGCAAATTTCTGCTATCGTATCAATTTGGTCAAAGAGCAACAGACTTTTACCCAAGCCAAGCATTAACCCTGAGTTGGAGTCCAACGATAGCGCTAAATACCCTTTAAGTTGTTCCTTGGCTTGATTCAACTGAAGTACTCCCAATTTTTTATCGCAAAGTAATTTCAATTCCTTCTGCACCAATGCCAGGGACTTGTCTACATACTTTTGATCGGTTCCAAAATACACACTCCAATACCCAGTATCTGCGTATGAGGTGTATCCTGCTTCCACATTGTAGGAATAGCCGTATTTTTCTCGGATGGAAAGATTCAACCGTGAATTCAATGCGGGTCCGCCCAAGATATTTGTAAGCAAGGCCATGCCTCTGCGCTCCTCGTCCTTATACCCTGGAGCCATTCCACCGATTATGGCATGTACTTGATAATTTGCTTCTTTCGATCGTTTGTGAAAGGGAGGCAAGGGTTCAAACAGCTCTGGGCTGTGTTTGTGTTTACCCGATGCACATGCCCCAAAATGGGTTTCAAGCATGCGCTCCAAGCGGTGTTTTGAAATATCACCAACGAAAGAAATCACCATATTGTCGGCGGTAAACGAACGCTTCATGAATTCCAAGAGGTGCTCACGGGTAAAGCTTTGCACACTTTCACGGGTACCTAAAATGTTATTTCCCAGCGCATGTCCTTTGAAAATCATGGCTTCAAAATCATCAAAGATCTTATCACTCGGACTATCGAGGTAGGAGTTGATTTCGTCAATGATGATTTCCTTTTCCTTTTTTATCTCTTTATCTGGAAAATTTGAATTGAGCATAATGTCCGACAACAATTCGGAAGCCCTCACGATGTGTTCCTTGCTAAATGAGGCATAAACGCACAATTCCTCTTTGGCGGTATAGGCATTCAATTCTCCTCCGACAGAGTCAAGGCGCGACAAGACATGAAAAGTTTTACGGTTTTTTGTCCCTTTGAAGATGCAATGTTCCAAAAAGTGCGCAAGGCCATTTTCATTGGGTTGTTCAAAGCGCGAACCGGCAAGAACAGTCACACCCAGATGCGCCACCTGTGCATTGGCATGCAGGTAAACGACACGCATCCCATTTGAAAGGGTAAATATTTCAGGAAGAATTTCGTACATCGCTTAAGGATTTTTACGGTAGAGTTTCCAATCCGAATTGTTCCATTCGTAAACGATGCGGTCGTGCAAGCGCGATGGGCGTCCTTGCCAAAATTCAATCAATGTGGGCTTGAGCGTATAGCCACCCCAGTGCGGTGGACGGGGAACTTCATTGGGAAATTTCTCGTCGTACATGGCAAAACGATCTTCCAATTCCTTTCGCTCATTCAACAAAACCGATTGATGAGAAGCCCATGCCCCGATTTGACTCGAACGTGGGCGGGAGGCGAAATAGGCATCACTCGTCTCCTCAGACACCTTTTCGACCTTTCCTTCAATACGCAATTGACGTTGAAGCCCAGGCCAAAAGAAAAGCATTGAGGCGTGACTATTTGCCGCTAGATCGTGCCCTTTATGGCTTTGGTAATTGGTGTAAAAAATAAAATTGTTGTCGAGTAATTCTTTCAAATAGAGAATTCTTGAACTTGGCATTCCTTCCGGATTTACCGTTGAGAGGACAAAAGCATTCGGTTCGAGTTGCTTCGATTCAAAGGCCTCTGTGTACCACTTTTGAAACAAGTCGAAAGGCCCGTGACCGAAAAAACCTTCAAGATTTCCACGGTCAAAGTCCTGGTGATCGTTCCTCAGTTGTTCAAGAATATCGTCCATTAGTCTTCGTCAGAAAAATCATCTTCGAGCACACTCTCGTCGTCGTTATCCTCCTCCTCTTCCATTTCATCTTCGTCAACGATTTCTTCCTCATCGTCGCCTAAGTCCTCATCGTCAACATCTGATCCTGGTGCTGAAAAAACCTTGCCTTTCGGCGCTGGAGTAGATTCTGTTTTTTCCATTGGTGTACGGCTGATCTCGCGGTCCAAATTTTCAGTTGGTGGAAAAATATCAACAATGGGTGAAACGATAATGGCTGGAATTTGGTAATCGATCATCAAGGTCGCAAGACTTTCACGAATGCGCTCGTACGCATCTTTTACAGAGTGGGCCGAAACCAAAAAATTTTGAGAAATCTTTTTCTTTTTTGCATCCTCCCCTTCTCCGTCTTCGCGTTCGTAGGAAATTTTTGCTTTGTACCAGGTATAGGCATCTTCATACGCGAAAATGTCGTGAATCTCCGTGCGGGAAATGCCAACGACATCAAACTCTCCTCGGATAACGCTTCCTAACTCCTCATAGATGCGCGCTTCGGCATCAGTAAATGTCATTGCAGCAAGCAAATACGGTTCAGACACACGCTTAAATGTGCCGTTTTCCAATTGTTTTGTGTATTTCACCTTAACGGTAAACCAATTATTCATGATTCTGATTGTTGATGTTTGAGTAACAAATTTAGACAGAAAAAAGGCATCCTTTCTGTGTCGTTGATAAATAAAAGTAAGGGCTAATGTTTACGGAATAAACTTGCGTCCCTTGTTATATACGATGTAAGAACGATTAAACAACGTCACCAACACACTATTTCCGTAAATCTGGAATTCACAATTGGGCTGATTGCTTAATTCTACTACTTTTCCATCCACCAAGGCACTTGCTCCCCCCATGATATTCCTGAAGGCAAACACATTATTTTTTAAGAGGTAATCCTTCGGCGTGAAATTCGCCACCTGAATTTTTTGGTCATTCTGATAGGCGAACACATAGGAGTTCTCTCCCCACACCACAAGGTCATCTTTAACTTCCCAAAATGAAGGACTGAAGTTCGACAGGGTTTGTTTTTCGCCATGCTTGTATAAAATTAAGTTCCCGTTGAGGTCCTCATAGACTAAAAAACCACGGCCCGCCTTGTACTTCTTCATATAGAAGGACTCCACATCGAGAAATTGACCATTTTCAAACAAGGCAAAGGTGCGCGTTGTCGGATCGTTAAAACAGAGCATGTCGCAACCCGCCTCAAAATCGATGGTTGAATTCCAAACGCCTAGATCATAGATTTGCCCCCGATAAAACACCTTATAAAAGTTTCCATTGTCTTTAAATGCTACAATGTTGTCCCCAATAGCCACAGGCATAGCCATTTCACCCGTCATTTGATAGATCTGGTAGATTTGCTTGTTCCAATAAACACTGACTGTTTTAAACCGGGTATCTTCATATACAATGATGCTGTCCTTTACTTCATAATCTTGCGCATAATAGGTTAAGGTTTGCAACTTCCCATCGTCCCACATGTTCAAGGTTGGACCGATATTATAGGCCATTAAGTGATCTGAGGTCTTGTAAACGACATTCATGTTGGAAATGTCTTTCCGTTCCTTTCCGTCGTAAACGCGGAGATTTCCTTTGGTATCGATATACGCCACAAAATCATCCC
Organism: Flavobacteriales bacterium; assembly: GCA_947453795.1. GTDB lineage: Bacteria > Bacteroidota > Bacteroidia > Flavobacteriales_D > Crocinitomicaceae > M0103. Next base: position 3,289 of record CANGIC010000120.1, on the reverse strand, counting down.
CCCCTTTGAATTCTCGAATGGGCTGAAATTCGAGCTGACGAAAATTGTCGTTTTCAAAAGTTCTGAAGTAATAATTGAAGTCCACGAAAGGAATAACGCGCTGCGCATTGACCGAAGTCACACCGACAAACAAGAAGAGGATCAAATTTTTCACGGCACCAATTTACGCAATATTCGGACCGAAAAATAGTCGATTCTCTCTGAAGAAAAACGGATAGTAACCAATTCAGTATAAAATCTCCCAATCCTTCAAAAAAACTTAGTTTCTTTGTACCTCACAAAATGTTCATATTCATGAAATTTATTTCACTTTCTGTATTATCGATCATTCTGACATTCACCGTGAATGGACAGAAAAAGATTGAGTATGTGGAGTATGACTTGCCAAATGGGCTACACGTCATCATCCACGAAGAACACGCAACACCTATCGTTGCCGTTTCCATTTTGTACCATGTCGGTTCAAAAAATGAGAATCCAGATAGAACGGGGTTTGCCCATTTCTTTGAGCACTTGCTCTTTGAAGGATCTGCCAATATTGGTCGGGGTGAATACTCTGAACTGGTAGAAAAAAATGGCGGTGCCTTGAATGCCAACACCTCACAAGACCGAACGTATTACTATGAGCTTTTGCCGTCCAACCAATTGGAGCTTGGCTTGTGGCTAGAAAGTGAGCGTTTGTTGCATGCCAAAGTGGACAATACCGGTATTGAAACACAACGCAGTGTTGTAAAAGAGGAAAAACGTCAGCGTATTGACAACCAACCTTATGCTTCATTCATTTCTGAAATGTTTAAGCGAATGTTTACCGTTCACCCATACAATTGGGCTGTGATTGGTAGCATGGAGCACCTTGACGCAGCGCAAGAAGAGGATTATGTAAATTTTTACAAGACTTTTTATGTTCCTGCGAATGCCACCTTGTCAATTGCGGGTGATTTGAATGTCGAGGAAACAAAAAAATGGATTGCGAAGTATTTCGGTTCCATTCCAGCGGGACAGGCCATCAATCTTTACCGTGATTTCGAAAACTTGAGTGACGGTGATTTCCAAAAGCGCTATGGTGTGGCAAAATCCGTTTTTGACGCGAAAGATTTCATGAACTCGAAATCTCCTGAAGCGAAAAAATTAATTGCTCAATACGCGAAAGTGCCAGTAACAATCCCACGTCCTGAAAAGGATAATGAGGTAATGAAATCTGTCATTAAAGACACGATTTATGACAACATTCAATTGCCTGCGATCTTCATGGGATACCGTTTTCCAAATCAAACAAGTGCAGACAGTTATGCTTTAGAGATGATGAATGAAGTTCTTTCCGGAGGATCATCTTCACGCATCAACAAAGCCGTTGTAGAAAAGAAACAGTTGGCCACCTTCGCTTTTTCGTTCAATTATGGTTTGGAAGATGCCGGCGTTGGAATCTTTGCTGCCGTAGCTGCGGATAAAGTACCATTGGACTCTATTCAAGTTGAATTTGATGCACAAATTGAGCGCATGAAAAAGGAATTGATTTCTCAGGAAGAGTTTGAAAAAGTACGCAACAAATTCGAAAACAACTTTGTGTCCTCGAATGCGACGATTGCTGGTGTCGCTGAAAACCTTGCCAACTACCATGTGTATTATGGTACAGCTAATCGCGCAAATACCGAACTTGAGAATTACATGAAAGTGACACGAGAAGATATCCTTCGCGTAGCAAACACCTACTTGACGCAAAATGCGCGCGTGATTCTTTACTACTTACCCAAAGAGAACTAAAAATGACCCTCATGAATAAAGTATTGCTTTTCGCAGGATTAATGATGCCTGCAATCCTGTTCGGTCAAATCGATCGTTCAGTGCGACCTAGTGCCGCAAAAGCACCGACAATCAATATCAAAGATTCGCAGGTGTTTACTACAGAAAATGGAATAACAGTGATTCTCTCTGAGAACCATACCCTACCGCGTGTTGCGTTCAATATGGTTATGGGTAATGATCCCGTTTTGGAAGGACCTAAAGCAGGATTGTCCGAAATGGCAGGTTCACTGATTATGTCAGGAACAACAAACCGCGACAAAGACCAATTGGACAAGGAAATCGATTACATCGGTGCGTCATTGGATGCCTCATCGGAAAACATTTTCCTTTCGTGCTTGACGAAACACATGGACAAGGGATTGACCTTGATGTCGGATGTCTTGTACAATGCTTCGTTCCCAATGTCTGAATTCGAACGTATCAAGAAACAAAATGAATCAGGACTTCTTTCTGCGAAATCCGATCCTGGAACGATGGCGACGAATGCTGAGGTGAAAGTCAACTTCCCGAATCACCCTTACGGTGAGGTGATGACAGAAAGCAGCTTGAAAAACATCACCCGTGAAGATGTTGTTTCTTACTACAAAAGAACATTTACTCCGAAAGGAAGCTACTTGGTCATCGTTGGAGACATCACCATGGATCAAGCGAAAAAACTTGTTGGTCAATATTTTGGCACATGGAAAGGTGGTGAAGCCATCAAAGCGGAAACGAATGACGGTCAATTTAACAAAGGAAACCGCGTCATTTTCGTGAAAAAAGCGGGTGCTGTACAATCTGTCATTCAAGTGTCCTTCCCAATTAAAATGCGCACTGGTGACCAAAATCAATTGCCGTTGAATGTCTTGAATGGCATACTTGGTGGTGGTGGATTTGGAACACGATTGATGCAAAACCTGCGTGAGGACAAGGCCTACACCTACGGTTGTTATTCTGATTTAAACATCACTGAAGATGGATCTTGGATTTCTATTGGTGGGAACTTCAGAAATGATGTCACTGACTCCGCCATTACACAGATCCTTTATGAATTGGATAAAATCACCAATGAATATGTAACGGATGAGGAGTTAAATCTTACGAAATCGTCAATGGCTGGTGGATTTGCACGTTCATTGGAGCGTCCGCAAACGATTGCGCAATTTGCCTTGAACATCATTCGAAACAACTTGTCTAAGGATTATTACCAAACCTACTTGAAGCGCCTTGAGGCAGTGGATAAAGATGCGGTTTTGACAATGGCTCAAACCTATTTCAGTGCGAAGAATTGTAACATTGTTGTGGTAGGAAACGAAGAAGTCTTGGAGCGATTGAAAGTCTTTGATGCAGACGGAGTTATCGAAATGCTGGATGCCTTTGGCGAACCTGTGAAAGAAACAAAAGCTGCAGATATTACCAAAGAACAATTGATCGAGCGCTACGTCTTGGCGGTTACATCTACCTCATCGCTAAAAGCAGCAGAAAAGAAATTGAAGAAAATCAAATC
>CANGIC010000119.1 GCA_947453795.1 Flavobacteriales bacterium | reverse complement strand
CCTTTCTTTTGGGTGACATTTGAATACCTCCATTTGCGATGGGAAATGTCATGGCCATGGCTCACTTTTGGAAATGTATTCTCCATAACACCTTCATGGGTGCAGTGGTATGCGGTTACCGGTGCATTGGGTGGTACCTTGTGGGTGCTTTACCTCAATATTCTATTGTTTGAAGCGCTGCGTTCATGGAAAACAAGAAATAGCTCAAAACTTAAAAAATTGAGTGTTTTCGCCGGACTACTCCTTGCAATTCCCCTTTCGATTTCCTTGGTGCTCTACCATTCGTATCGCGACGAAGGGAGAAAGGTAGAAGTCGTTGCAGTGCAGCCCAACATCGATCCCTACAACGAAAAATTCACGAGCTCGATTGAGGGGCAAATCAATACCATGTTGTCCTTGGCTGATCGCAAAGTGACTCAACAAACAGCGCTGGTCATTCTGCCAGAAACCGCCATTAGTTGGTCGTTTTACGAAAGTGATTTTCCGCGTCTACCCATCTACCCGATGCTCCTTGAGCACATGAAAAAATGGGGGAATGCTCAGTTATTAACGGGGGCGTCGACGGCTGAGTTTTTTGAACATAAACATTCAAGGGCATCCATGAAAATAAATGGTGGACCCGGATATATAGAGAGCTACAACAGTTCAATGATTTTGCGTGGAGAAGGAGATTTTGAATTTTTACATAAATCGAAACTCGTTCCTGGGGTAGAAGTATTGCCCTTCTCTGATTGGTTTCCCATCTTGGAGGAATGGTCCATAGATAACGGGGGTACTTCAGGAACCTTGGGTGTAGAAAAAGAGCCAAAGGTATTGCGCGATGGCAATTTTTGCTTTGCGCCGGTCATTTGTTACGAGTCCATTTACGGGGATTTTGTGCGTCAACAATGTGCCAAAGGTGCCGAAGCAATTTTTATCTTGACCAACGATGGGTGGTGGAAGGATACACCGGGCTACAAGCAACATTGCAGCTTTGCTTCACTTCGCGCCATTGAAAACAGGAAGTCAATCGTTCGTGCAGCCAATACAGGAACAAGCTGTTTTGTCAACCAGCGGGGTGATATTACACAACAAACGAGGTGGTGGAAACCAGCAGTGATTCGTGCTGATGTGGCATTAAACAAAAAGAAAACGATCTACATGCGCACCGGTGACCTCTTGGCAAAGGTTGGAATGGCCTTGGCGTTCTCGCTGCTCTTGTTGAGTGTGTATCGTCTTTTTATCCCGATAAAACCAATTAGTCATTGATTTTAAGCAATCCAAACCGTTCCTTTTTTCCATAGATAATGGCATACAACAGAAGTTCATTTGTCGTATAGTCAATTTGAAAAAGTTTAGGCACGGCTACGGCACCGATTTCTTTCCGATCAAATAGCGTTTTTCGCATCATCTCGCCTGTGGTTAAATCCAACTCAACAAAAGCTACCGCATTATTTTTCTTGGAAATGTTGGCGGGACTTATTTTCTCCTTCGGAATGAAATTTCCTTGTTCATCGTAATTATTGATGTTGTCATTAAAAATGAAACAGAGTTTTCCATCATTCACATAGCGTTCGTACGAAGAGAAAGGTCCGCCATCATTGGTTGAAACTTGGTATTTATCAATTCGCTTTAACCAATCAAATCCACCAGATTGACCAACTTTAAAAGCAATGATGTCTTTGTAATAATAGGTGTATGTAGTTGATACCATTCCTGTTCGCGGATCAGTATAGGTTCGCATGGTGACATAGTATTGTTCCATTGACCCAACAATACTTCCGTCTTTCAACACCTCAGATTGGCGCACTACATAATTGTACAATTGAGGTTCTCCCTTGCCTTTTTCCTCCTTTTTTTGCGCCTTTTCTTTTTCCCGATCGGTCCAATCTTGGGTAATGAAGTCCGTTCCAAATTCCTCAAACCCCTGATCAATAAGGGCCTTTTTATCAAAATCAGCGCGAAGGTAAAACAATCCGGAAACACCACTTTTCCCCATATTGCCATAGATTCCAATTAGCGTAAAGACATGTTCGTTGTCCGAACTCATTGTCATTGCTTCAACTCGCTTTCCGTCGATGTCAATATCGAATACTTCAATACCTTCATTCGTCAATTGCAAGATGTGCATTGCTTTGTAATAGAGGTAATTGCGAAAGAGCTTCTTTTCTTCTGGCTCAGAATATTCCATTACCGAGATGAAGTAGTCACCTTTATTTGTCAGGTAATGTTCTGAGATTTCCGATAATTTTCCCGGGTATGGTAACTTATATTCACCGTCTATCGTGGTATTCATTTCAGTGTCAAATACTTTGAACCCATAACTGTCCTGTTCATCTTTTTTTCCAGGAATCACCCAAACCACTCCAAAAAATTGTTTGTTTCGCGAGGTTAATATGGTGAAAGCTCCTTTTGACTTACCTTTTTCCATATCAAAGGAAGCGAGTTCTTTTGCATCGCCAACACGATTCATTTCACGGTCATACTCTTGCATGAACAAGTGATTTTTGTTGTCAGTGCGATTGGAAAGGAAGATATATAATTTTCCGTTGAATGAAGTAGCGCCTTCAAATGTTGCCATGCTTTCGTTGGCTTGCATCATCACCTTTCCCGTTGCGGTTAGTGCAAAATTTTCATGATTCGATATGGTCATGTTTCCAAGAAGGAAACCCCCTGTCCATCGAAGTGCATAAAAGTTCTTTCCCGAATTTGGCAGAATGGAAATCATTTTGCCAGTTGCTTTGGTCATCTCACTCCATTCAATGTTCGGTTGGCTTTGAACACAAAGGGTGAAGCTTAAAAATAAGGTGATCAGTAGTAAGGTTTTCATAAGGTTTGGTTTTAAACAAGTTGAATTCCAGTGTAGTTCTGAGGTGATATGGCTTTTAATTCATTTTTCAATTCAGTGGAAATAGGCAGCTCATCGACAAATTGATGCACCGATTCTTTGGTGACTGCTTCATTTTTTCGGGTTAATCCTTTCAATGCTTCGTAGGGCTTTGGAAATCCTTCACGGCGCAATACAGTTTGAATCGCTTCTGCCACTACGGCCCAATTGTTTTCCAGGTCTTTTTCAAAAGCTTTTTCATTTAAAAGCAATTTGTCCAAGCCAGCGATAGTTGATTTTACTGCAATGAATGTATGTGCGAAGGGCATCCCAATGGTTCTGAGTACCGTAGAATCGGTTAAATCACGCTGCAAACGAGACACAGGCAATTTGGCGGAGAGATGCTCAAACAATGCATTTGCAATACCAATGTTTCCCTCCGAATTCTCGAAATCTATAGGGTTTACTTTGTGTGGCATTGCAGATGATCCGATTTCACCTTCCTTAAGTTTCTGCTTGAAATATTCCATCGAAATGTAGGTCCACATGTCTCGGTCTAAATCGAGGATGATGTTGTTGATGCGCTTTAGTCCATCAAACAATGCCGCTAAATTGTCGTAATGTTCAATTTGTGTTGTCGTCTGACTCCTTTTGAGACCAAGGATGTTGTCAACAAATTGATTGGCAAATCCAACCCAGTCTTTTTCCGGGAATGAAACGAAGTGAGCATTGAAATTGCCCGTTGCTCCTCCAAATTTCGCAGAATAAGGCACGTTCTTCAACTGTTCCAATTGAATGGATAAGCGCTCTGTAAACACTTTTATTTCTTTGCCCAATCGCGTCGGTGAGGCAGGTTGTCCGTGTGTGCGCGCGAGCATCGGGATGTCTTTCCATACGTTCTGTAAATGCGTAAGTCGATCAACGAGTTGTCCCATCAGGGGCAAGTATTGCTCGTGAATGGCATCGCGCAAGGAGAGTGGAACACTTGTATTGTTGATGTCTTGCGAGGTTAATCCAAAGTGAATGAACTCAAGGTATTTTTCCAAACCGATTTCTTGCATTTTTTCTTTCAAGAAATACTCTACGGCCTTCACGTCGTGATTGGTCACCTTTTCCGTGTTTTTAATCCACAAGGCGTCTTCTTCAGAAAATTGCTTGTAAATTCCACGCAGATCATCACATTTCTCCATCGGAAAGTCAGCCAAGGGCGCTATGCCGTATGCGACCAAAGCGATGAAATATTCAACTTCAACCAGCACGCGGTAACGAATCAATCCAAATTCAGAAAAATAAGGTTGAAGTTCATTTGTTTTGCGCTGATATCGCCCATCGACAGGTGAAATTGCGGTTAGACTGCTAAAGGAAAGTGCTTCCATTTTATCTTGTACTTGGAATTAAACGCCAAAGATACGAAATACAAATCGAGCAAAGAACGTCAAGTGGGTGCCAATGATTAAATTTGATTCATGACATTTTTTAACGATTTGCTTCTTGGCTTTAGGTCTTTTTGGAAGGCCTTGAGGTTTATTCGTGATCATCACTTGTATTGGTTCATGCTGATACCAGCAGCGCTCATGCCAGGCATCTATTCGCTTGGTGCGTATGTATTGAGGCGACCTGTGGCCGTGGATGTTGATTCGGTAAATGATATTGTCTGGTTTATGCTGGGACAACTCTTTCAAATTTCATTGGCCTTGCTTTTTATGAAATTCACCAAATACCTTGTGGTCATTCTACTTTCACCCTTGCTCACCTACCTCAGCGAACGGACCGAAAAAATTTTAACTGGAAATGTGTATGTCTTTGATTTTAATCAGTTTGTCCAGGATGTGAAACGTGCCCTGCGCATCACATTTCGAAACTTACTCTGGCATTATGCCTTGGTCATGTGTGCCGTGTTGGCTGTTTTGGTAGTTTGGCAAGAGTATAAGGATCTCCCAATTTCTACCATCGCATTGCTGGTTGGTTTTTACTATTACGGATTTAGCTTTGTCGATTACATCAATGAACGACGCAAGTTGACCGTGGAACAGAGTATCCAATTTATGCGAAAACATCGGGGCTTGGCAATGGCCATTGGTGCAGGTTATTCGCTTTTAATTCTCCTCCCTTTAAATACGGATGTTGTGTTTGGATTGAACATCACGAAAGAAGGATTTCTCGCGGGACTTGGACAGTTTTTGTTCCATATCTTCCTGTGGATCTGCGCCGCTGCGGCACCGGTAATTACCATTGTTGCGGCAACCATTGCGATGAACGATTTGGTAAAATTGAAGCCCAAAAGTTGAGTAGACGTTAATTTGAAGTCCACAAATTTTTAGTTACGCAAAAATTTCGTTTCTTTTGTGCTGTCTTAATCCAAACCAACTATTCATTCGATGAAATCATTCAGTATCCTTTTCTTTGCGGTGATCGCTTCATTTTCTTCTTTCGCGAAGACCGAAAATCCCGCATTACCGCCCGACTCAACCAAAACGGTAAAAGAACTTGCAGATGTGCTTTTGACAATTGAAAAAGGAAAAACATTATTGTCCGAAGGGAAATACCGTGAGGCCTTGATTGTATTCCGCGATGCGGGGACTGTTGACCCTAAAAATTGGAGAGTGTTATACTATTCGGCACAATGTTATTATGTATTCAACTCATATGGACTTTCGCTTGAATATGCCAGCGATGCCATTTCTTACGGAAAAGAAAATGTGGACAATGAAGCATATGAGCTGTTGGCGCGTTCACATCACCGCATGGGAAATATAGATTCTGCTTTGCGCTATTATCAAATTTCACTGGAGAAAATCAATCCAACGCGTGCCAAGGAATTGATGATTGGTTTGCACATGGAGCAATGTATGTTCGCAAAAGCTGAAATGGCCGGGGCAAAAACGTCTATGCGCTCCAATATGAGCAGCGAAGTGAACTCAGCACAAAATGAATACTGTCCTATTTTAACGAACAATGGAACAGTGCTTTACTTCGCGTCGCGTCGCAGTGATACAAAAGGAGGGATACAAAATCCAGATGATGAAGAATATTTTGAGGATGTTTACCGCGCAGTTTGGAATCCTTCTGCGGGTATATGGGATAGTGTGACAAATGAGCTAGGAAGAATTAATACTTCAGGTTTTGATTGCATCACATTCATTTCTTCAAATGGCATGAGCGGATTAATGACAGTGAATACATCAGCAACCGAAGAGAAAGTGATTACAAAGGGTTCTGATATTTTTGAAATTACCATGTCAGATAAAGGCAAATGGTCAACGCCGAAGCGCATAGCCAACAAAACAATCAACACCAGCTTTTTTGAGGGATCGGCAACGATGACGGCAGATGGAAATACGATGTATTTTGTGTCTGACCGCAAGGGAGATAAAAGTTCAACGGACATTTACATGGTTCAAAAAGTTGGGAAAAATTGGGGTGAAGCTAAACCACTTCCTGCTACAATAAATACCATCGGTCGTGAAACAACACCATTCATCTCTTCAGATGGCAAATGGTTGTTCTTTAGTTCAGACGGCTTGCCAGGTATGGGTGGATTGGATGTGTATGTAGTAGAAAATCTTGGCTCAACTTGGGGTGATCCAGTGAATTTAGGAATCATGGTGAATAGCGTGAACAATGACACGCATTTCCAATATTATGAAGCATTGAAAAAAGCCGTTTTGGCTGGATTAGAAGTGTTTGGAAAGAAATCAAGCATCAATATGTACGAAGTGGACATGAGCACATTTTCTTACCCTGGAAAAAAATAATTTTTTGAACCTTATGAAATTAGAGATGTAAACGCATCTTCAAAGCACCCAAACGGGTGCTTTTTTCGTCTAAAAAACCGATATGAAGAAATTAATCTATTCCCTTATGCTGGCCTTGCCAGTTGCGTTGAATGCTCAAAAGGAGATTCCGCTATCCTCAACAATTCAAAAAGTCACGGTATTCTTTCAAGGTGCGCAACTGGACCATTACCGTTCTGTTGAATTGCAACCCGGTCGTCAAGAGGTGGTCTTTCAAAAACTAACAGATTTTGTTGATCCGAATACGGTACAAGTGAAAGCCAAAGGTTCCTTGACCATCATTTCGGTGAAAACCAGAAAGAACTTCGAGGACATGAAGATTACCAATGAAGAGGTCAATGCCTTGAATGATCAAAAAAAGAAACTCGAAAAACGCGATCTCAATCTGCGCGATGAATATGAAATCTTGCTTTATGACAAGGATTTAATACTAAAGAATCGCGAATTGAAAGGGACTGATCTCGGATTAAAAGTGTCTGAATTGAAAGAGGCCTATGCCTTCATGCACGAAAAATTAAATGCGATTACAATCCGCCAATCGGCCATCAAAGAAGAATTGGAAGGGTTGAACAAGGACATGAACCGTATCGAGCAAGAAATAGTAAGTCGTCGCAACAAGCCAGTAACCAATTACACCGAAATCATCGTAGAAATCGATGTGGACAAATCAACCAAAGGGGAGTTTTTCTTCTCTTACATCACCCCGCGAGCGTCTTGGAAGCCCTATTACGATATGCGTTCAAATGGCATTGGTGATCCAGTGAGATTGGAAGCTAAGGCCTTGGTGACACAATCCACAGGAATTTCTTGGGATAATGTAGATCTTGTGCTATCGACGAATGACCCCTATGAAAATTCGGCGGAACCTATTTTGAATCCATGGTACCTCAATTACAACAATTATCCACAACAACGCACGGTTGCCTCACGTCAGTTGCCTACGGTTGATTATTCCGGACAGTTGCTAAAAGGAATTGTGTTTGACGCGTCGACTGGCGAACCAATGCCCTTTGCACAAATTCGTTTTCCATCGAATCCAAACATTGGAACAGTAACAGATGCCGATGGAAAATTTGAGGTCAATGTTCCGCGAGGAGAATATTATGTAACCGCAAGCTATGTCGGCTATCAGCCAATGCAATTGCACATCACAGCGCCTTATTTGAAGTTCTTCTTGCAAGCCGATCAGTTGGAGTTGAGTGAAGTAGTAGTGTCCAATAAAATTCAGG
>CANGIC010000118.1 GCA_947453795.1 Flavobacteriales bacterium | reverse complement strand
TGACGGCTTTACTTACGGAATTGAAAATCCGAAATAATCAGAAAGCTATTCAACGTCCAATATTACTGAAAATCGCCCCCGATTTATCCAATGAACAATTGGATGATATCATTGATATTGTTGCGGCAACAGCGATCGACGGTGTCATTGCCACCAATACAACCATCAACCGCAATGGCTTGATTTCGAATGAGCAAATGTTGTCAGAAATCGGGGACGGCGGCTTGTCTGGAAAACCATTGACTAAACGGTCAACGGAGGTAATTCGCTATTTACACACCCATTCAAAGGGGGCTTTCCCAATCATAGGAGTAGGGGGGATTCATTCGCCGGAAGATGCCATTGAAAAATTAGAGGCCGGTGCATCCCTCGTTCAACTTTACACGGGATTCATTTACGAAGGACCTGGATTGGTGAAAAGGATCAATAAAGCATTAATCCATAACATGAAGAAATGAGTGAGGTAAAGCTTGTGGAATGCCCAAGAGATGCCATGCAAGGCATTCATGACTTTATTCCGACGGATGTTAAAGCAGGGTACATCAATCGCATTTTAAAATGTGGGTTTGATACCGTTGATTTTGGAAGCTTCGTGTCTCCGAAATCAATCCCACAAATGCGCGACACAGCGGAGGTATTGACGCGATTGGATTTGTCGGAAGGGTCCAAGTTACTCGCTATCGTAGCCAATGAACGTGGTGCAGCGGAAGCGAGTACTTTTGATGAAATCGGTGTTTTGGGTTTTCCATTTTCCATCTCGGAGACATTTCAGCAACGAAACACCAATTCTACGCGAGAAGAATCCCTTTTGAGAATTGAAGAAATTACCAAAATAGGTCATCGGACAAATAAAGAATTGGTCGTTTATCTGTCCATGGGCTTTGGAAATCCATATGGCGATGAATGGAGCCCGGAAACCATTGTGGAGTGGGGACGTTTGCTCCATAACCGCTACGGCGTGTCGATCCTTGCATTGTCCGATACCATTGGTGCTGCACATCCTGCATTGGTGAAATCGGTATTCGAATCTTGCATTTCGGAATTGCCTGATGTAGAAATCGGCGCGCACCTGCACACGATTCCAGGCAATGCAAAAGCGTTGACCGAAGCGGCCTATCAAGCGGGTTGTCGACGATTTGATGGCGCTATTAAAGGATTTGGAGGTTGCCCCATGGCAAAGGACGAATTAACAGGAAACATGCCCACAGAACTCATGTTGGAGTGGTTTGATGAACACGAAATCACTACAGGAATAAACGCTGCCTATTTTGATGCGGCAATGTATTATGCGGGCACGGTGTTTCCAGTGTAACGAGAAAAGAAAATAACATTATAACACGCATTATGAGAAGATTATTGGTTTTTGGTTTGTTGTCAGTCGTACTGTCTTCCTGCGGCGATACACCTGAGGAAGATCAGGTGAAAAAAGATGAACCCAAAGAAATTATAGGTGTCCAAACACTATTCGATACGGATAAATTTACCGATCAACGGCACCTGGCACTCTTGAAGGAACTGCGCATTTGCAACGCGTTTCAAAAAGATACCAGCAATTACATGGAGCCAGCATGCTCACCTCGATTTTTTCGTGTCTTGTCCATTTCCGATGTCATCCCTGTTGAAAATGCATTCGTTGTTCAAATTAAAGCATTTGTTGGTGGCATTAATTTAAGGAGGTCTGTCGTCTTTGTGCGCGAAAGGGGAGAGCTGGTCAAGGCAAATACCTTTGTGGCCAATTTAATTGGTTTTCAGAAAAACAAAAGCGGTTACAACGATTTAATTCTCCGATTTAACGACAATATCGAAGGCGAAATTATTTTCTACAATTGCATTTTTCAATGGAACGAAGGGAAATACAACTACAAATCTTGCGAACTCATTGAAGGTGCAACTTGGAGACAACGCATTAAACCTGAGTTTAAGGATTCCGTCTCCAATGATATTCGCAATACTCTGATTAAGAATCAAATGATTCTCTAATTATGAAGAGATTCTGTGTGTTTTTTCTGCTACTATGCAGCGCTTGTTCGACAGGTGTATCCCTAAAGAATGTACCTTTTGGACCAATCTTTCACGACAACGGCAGTAAGGTATGGATGATTGACGAGGTGATTACCAAAGGAAAAAATTATGCGCCAATCGAAAACACAGATAAAGACATCATGGTGTTCTATGATTCAGGAGTTTGCATGTTTCAACCGATGAAATCGTTGGGCGATGTCACAGGCAAAAAGGGAGAATATTCGATTTACTCGGATGAAGGAAGTCTGAGTATTTTCTTTAAAAACGAACGCTGGGATTTTAAAATTAAAGGTGTTAGTGATACGCGGATTGAACTCGTTCCATTGAAGAAGTCAGCATTCAAATATGCACTGGTATTAATCCCTTTTCCGGAAATTTAAAGCTTGATGAACCGCTGTGTGCTAATGCCTTGTGAGGTGTGAATGCGAATCACATGAACACCTTGAGGCAACGACTGAATCTGAAGGTCCTTCTCATTAGATTTCATTAACAATGTACCATCCACCGCATATATTTCAGAAAACAAATACGCTTGATCCACGGAAATGTGCAATTGTTCAGAGGTAGGATTTGGGTAGATCTGAACGGAGATGTTGGATAATTCATTCACCGAAACGGGATCTTCTTTCCACGCGTGAATATCATCGATGTAGAGTTTGAATCCATTCTCAGTGACATTGATGAAAGCAATATATACGGTTTGATTGATGTACCCTTGTGTACTCAGATTTACAAAGCGATCGGTCCAATCCACAAATTCACCAGCGATGGAGCCAAGCGTGTCCGTAAAACTCGCGATATTGTTATCGGTAGTTGATAGTAAAACTCGGTAGGAATCTGGAAATGAAGCGTCATGAGAACGTGCCGACCAAGAGATGTAATTTCCATAAGCACCTAGATTTAATGCAGGAGTAATCAACCAACGGTCAGCAGTTCCTGTAGGTTCGAAAAACGAGGTGGAACCAGCAACTGAATCACTAGGGTTGTTTGGGTCGGTGACAACAATCCAAGCATCCGTGTATTCTGCAACCTGAGCGGCCGGTGTTAAATGGTCATTGTCAACAATCGTATACGCAGCAGGCATGCCTGACTGAAAATCTGTAACAAACAAATCTGTCTGAGCAACAAGTGCGTGTGAAAAGAAAAGAACGGCTCCGAATAATATTCGCTTCATGGCTTAATGGTAAAGTGCTACAAAAATAATCCTATTCACTGAGTGTGATGAGTATTTCTTTGAATTCCTGATAGAATTCGTCAAATTCAACCAATCGATCGGAAAGAAAGGAATAAATAACTGGCCAATCCTCATCGTTATAAAAGCTTTTACCTTCCAAACCCCAGTAAATACGGCTATACACAAATCCTTCGGGGGAAATACATTCAGATTCCCATTTGGCTTCGTAATGAACAGCATTGTCCAATAATTTTTTCAATTCGGTCATTTGCTCCCACATAATCGCCCTGATTCCAGGATCTTTTTGCTGAAAGTCAATACACAAGCGTGCACCGTCATGGTCACATTGCAAACGGATATAAATTCCTTTCACATCTGATGGATAGTTTAACCAATTCATGCGGCGCCCATTGGAGGAGGGAATCTTTTTTATGTGATTTCGAAATCCTTCCCAAAATTGAGTGTTGCGAATTTTATGTTCTTCTCTGCCTAACATGAAGTAAAGTTAAATATCTCTCTGATGCGTTTTGACATTCGATTTTGAAATTATGCATTTAAATTGTTGATTCCTTTTTAAGACCTTTTCTATTTAACATAACTTAACACGTTAGGATTTAGGAGAGGAAATCGGATGAGTGGAGATGATAAGGGACAAGGGAAGAGACATTAGACAAAGGACAATGGACTAAAGACAGATCAATTCTTAAGTTGGTAATCTTTTGTCCAAAAGTCTTATGTCTATTTCATCCTTTAGCCAAGTGAGCATCAAGTCCTTAGTCTTTTGTCCAACAGTCCTTTGTCTATTTCATCCTGTAGCCAAGTGAGCATCAAGTCCTTTGTCCATCAGTCATTTCTTTTCCATTTGTCTTATTAATACCGAAGCCAAGTAAGCAGCAAGTCCTTTGTCTTTTGTCCAACAGTCCTTTGTCTTATTTAACATAATGTTAATTATAAGACAAATTGATCAAAAGCCAAAACTGTCCATACATCTTAAACAACTTAATTTTATTGATTTTGGTAATGCTCTTCCCAGTGGTCGTTCAACAACGCAACAAATCGTCGCGCCATATTGTTGAAGTATCGCTTGGTGCGGTAACCGCTCACCCAATTGATTCCACGAATGGCATTGGTCAGGAAAATTTCATCGGCAGCCAATAAGTTCTGTGGCAAAATATTGCACTCGTAAACTTTGATGCCATTTGAAATCGCTAAATTGATAATTTGCATGCGCATGGTTCCGGCCAAACAACCTTCATCTAAACCTGGTGTGTACAAGACGCCGTTGCTGACCACAAACAAATTGCAACTGGAACTTTCCAAAATTCCGCCACGATCATTTCCAATCAACACATCGTCCAATTTACGGTCGGTCGCGTTGATCGCAGCCATCACATACACAAGGCCACTTTTGGTCTTAAAATTCGACAGGAAGTTTTTTTGCTTTTTAATGTCTGTGTACAAATCAATTTCTAACCCTTTGGCATTCAGCTCAAAATTGTTCGACTCATACGGATAAACTTCAATGAAAAATGAACACTCATTGGAATCTGGTTTCCACGCACCACCGGTAACTCGATCCAAAGATATCCGGCAACGTCCGCCTTCGGTTATTTCAGATTTCTCACAAAGTTCAACTATTTTTTCGCGAAAGAATTCAACAGTCAAATAGCTGGATGGACGCATACGAATTGCTTTCGAACCCTCCATCAAACGCTGAATATGATTGGATAGATTCAATGGAACACCGTTCATGATTCGGATGCTTTCAAACACACCATCGCCATAGACATGACCACGGTTTCCAGCGTGAATCGTTGGCGCATCATTCGTCAGTAAAGTCCCGTTGTTATTGATGTATAGCATACGATTATCCAAATAAAGCACTTAGAAATTCCTTTCCTTTGTCAATATTAATAATTAATACGTAAAGTACACCAAATATTGCCCCACCAATGTGTGCATCATGCGCAATTCCAGTGCCTCCGCGACGGTCTGCCCAATATTCAAATGCAAGATACAAAGGTCCAAAGATATAGGCAGGAATTGGGATGGGTAAAAATAGAATCATCAATTCCATTTGTGGATTCCAAATGATGGCGGCAAAAATCACAGCCGATACCGCCCCAGATGCACCAAGCGCACGGTAAGATGGATTGTCCTGATGACGTATGTACGGAATTAAGGTCGCAAACAATCCTCCAAGAAGATAGATCACCAGGAAATGAACCTCGCCTCTCACCTCTCCATAGGTATACATAAACTCCTGTTCAAGTATTGACCCGAGGAAATAAAGTGACATCATGTTGAACGACAAATGCATGAGGTCAGAATGGATAAATAGGTGTCCAATCATCCTGAAGTATTCCCCTTCGTGCTTGCAGGCGTATGGAATATATAACAACTTGTTAGTCAATTCACTATTGTTGAACGCGCGCAAAGAAATCAGCACAGTGATCGCGATTAAAATGAATAAAACAGATAGTGTCATTTTGATTTTTTTACTTTACCTTTCCCCTTTCAAATCTACTCAATTCTGTGACGCGTTCTAGTTATTTTTTCTTTGTCGGTGTATTAATTCTCCTCCTTCAATCATGTTCAGGCGCTATCGGTGAAAATGCGGATGCGACCTCCTATTTTCTTTCAGATAAATACTCCATTCAAGAAAAAATCAAAACGATGCTTCAGGATGAAAACCTGGATGCTTTCGGCTATTCTGAGGAAGAGAAACAATGGTTAAGGGACTTTTACGCCAAACGGAAATTCTCACCACTTTGGGTGAATGATTCGTGTTTGACCGCTAGAGGAATTGAACTTCAAAAGTCAATTGGCCACTCCCTTTGGTTTGGTATTCCTGAAAATAGGATAAAAAACCCCGCATTCAAATCAGATATCTTTGTGCGCGATGAAATCCTTTTAACAGCAAATGCATCGTTCATGGTGCGCGATTTGGATTCAGGATTCATGCTTCTTACTGAGAAAAAGTACAGCCAACGTTCTTTCGCACCGCAAGATAAAATGCATAAGCTCTTGAAAAAAAATCTTCCATTAGATTCTGTATTTCTTCAGCGCGGCCCTTTGGATTCAAACTATCGATTTTTCGCATCCCATCTCTATAACTTTTGTAAATCAACACCTTTAGACGAAGCTACTTTTAAGGTTAAACCGCTAAAAGAAGATTCCCTAAACAGTTTTAATGACACGAGAATGGCACTTGTGTCCAAAGGATTTCTTCCGGAAAATGAAAAAGACAGCTTAAAAATCGTGGAGGCCTTGAAGATTTTTCAAGCTCAAAATGGCTTAAAGTCAGATGGAAAAACAGGAAAATATACGGCCATTGCCTTAAATGAAAGCACCTATAACAAAGTCCTTCGCGCAGCGCTGAATCTTGAAAAGCTCAGAGTGAAACTGAAGGATCCAGAGAAATTTATTCGGATCAATTTACCCGAATATCGCCTGCGTTACTATGCCCACGACAGTCTAAAGAGTGTACACAACATCGTTATTGGGAAAACTGAAAACCAAACCCCAGAGCTGACTTCGAAAATTCGAAACATCGTCGTTTTTCCTTTTTGGAAGGTGCCCTACTCCATTGCGAGTAAGGAGATTTTGCCTGATTTAAAGCGCAATAGCGGATATTTAGAAAAGCACAATTATAAGTTATACCGCAATAACACAGAAATTGATGCTCATCAAATCAATTGGAAACGGATCAAAGAAAACACTTTCCCCTACACTGTTATTCAGCAACCAGGACCAAGCAACAGTCTGGGAATCATTAAGTTTGAATTCTTCAACGATTTTAGTGTATATGTGCACGATACGCCTTCAAAAAGTTTATTCAGCACGGATGTGCGTTCCTATTCTCACGGTTGTATGCGTTGTCAAAACCCTGTGGATTTAGGAAAAATGATGCTGGATTATGATTCTCTCGGCAAAAAACGAAATGACCTGACCGGAGATTCATTGGATAGTTTACTTCTTCTAAAGGAAAATTATGTCATCCGTCTCAAAGACCAGGTCCCTATATTCATCGAATACGCGACGGTTACGGCAGATGTTGACCGCATTATTTTTTGGCTAGACATCTACAAACGGGACGAAGAATATCTTAATTTCTTGAAGAACTAAGTCAAAAAAGGTAACTTTGCCCCTTAATTTTCTTGTATGAGTGTGCTAATTTCCCCTTCTGTTTTATCGTGTGATTTCGCCAATGTGCAGCGTGATGTTGAAATGATCAATGCCTCGAGCGCCGATTGGTTTCACATTGATGTAATGGACGGTGTTTTTGTACCCAACATCTCCTTCGGTTTCCCCGTTCTTGCAGCAATTGCCAAGCATGCCACAAAACCTTTGGATGTCCACCTAATGATTGCCAATCCAGATCAATACATCAGCGACTTCAAAAAAGCGGGAGCCGATTTGTTGACGGTACATTACGAAGCGTGCACGCACCTACACAGAACCATTCAAGCCATTAAAGATGCCGGAATGAAGGCAGGCGTGGCTTTAAATCCACATACACCTGTAGATGTGCTTCAGGATGTCATTGCCGATCTTGATTTGGTCCTCATCATGTCTGTCAACCCGGGATTTGGAGGTCAAAAATTCATTAATAATACCATTTTCAAGGTGGAACAGCTAAAGAATTTGATTCAC
>CANGIC010000117.1 GCA_947453795.1 Flavobacteriales bacterium | reverse complement strand
ATCAAGCCGCTGTAACTTTTCCTTCATGAAATCCTCATAGTACAGAAAATGCTTTTTTTATTCAAGAATTAAGGTTATGTTTATTCATGTATTACTTAAATTTTAGCGCTATGGAAACACGAAAATTGAATGCCGCTTTATTGATTTTATCAGTTGTTTTACTTGGGTCATGCACAAAATCAGTATTTAAAACGACTTCCGACAAACTCATGAAATCGTGGGTGTATGAAAAAGTGACTTTTCAGAAAAACAATAGCTTCGGCAAACAAGATGTGACGACAGATTATGCTGGAGTTGTGCTCACATTCAATACGGATTTTACAATTGATGAGGTGAATTCTAACACGGGTTTAACTCGTATTGGAACTTGGAAAGTAGATTATGAGCAAGATGCTACTGCTACAGCAACCGGTCAAACACCTGTCGCGTCGGAAAAACTCGAAGGAACATTGACTGACGGCACGAATGGATTGGTGTATTTGTTGAAATGGAAATCATTATCTGTCACAAACTCAAAGATCAGGGCCTATGAATACAAAGATGATGGTACCTATTGCTATAGTTTAGTTCAAAAGTAGAATTGTAAGAATATTGAAGAGCGCCCCATAAGGCGCTTTTTTATGGCCAAACTAAAACGTCGCCGTCAACAAATCAAGTACAGAAGGATGCGCTGAAACAGGGGTAGAGGCAGTTGCATCATCTTTTTCCATGTCTGTAACTTGGAATATTCCATCCGAATGACTCCAAGATTCGTCGGCTACCTTTCTAGACATGGTAGCGGTTTCAGGAGAGATTACCTCAACAGGAGCGATACTTTCAATCACTACGATTTCCTCACTCGCACTGCTCATCGATTCAAGATTTGAAGGCATTGCTTCGTTGCTTTCCTGTGAAGAACTCACTTCCGCAACTTGCAAAGGTGGTTTTTCACTTGATTTTGAAGTTGTTGTTTTTGAGTTGGAAGTAGGGGTTGATTCGTTTTTTTCTGCTTGAGCAAGTGATGGTTTCGCGGGTAGGGTGTGATCAAAAAGGAAAGGGGTAGCAATCAATGCGATAATTCCAATAGCAGCCGCATAGGCCAAAGGACGTTGAAAGAATGGTTTGTCTTTCGGATAAAGCGCAACTCCGAAACTGTTCAACCAAATGACGCGTGTGATTTTCTGGTGCTTTGCAGCGAACAGATCATCCAAGGATTGCTTTGTTTCTTGCTTAGGACTAAACGTGTTTGAGTACTTCAACCCTTCGATGTGATCGAATACCTGTTTCAACTGAAGAAATTCATCTTCAGTGGCACACCATTCACGCAGTGACTCTTTTTCGTTCGGAGTCAATTCAAAGTAGTGCTTATTGCGCACCAATTGTTCCAGTTCCTTTTCCATCATCGATTCAATTGAGGGTCAAATTCTTTTAATTTTTCTGCCAAATATTTTGTCGCATAAAACAAGCGCGATTTGATCGTTCCTTCTGCAACCCCCAATACTTCAGCAATTTCTAGTATAGACAATCCATCCAAATGACGAAGTGCAAATACTTCCTTGTGCTTTTGGTCCAGTTCTTCCATGCTGTGTTTAAAGGCATCTTGAAAAAAGCGGTCTTGGACTTCGTTCATTACATTTGCAGTGGTATCGAATAAACTGAAATGGTTGTCTAAATCATTCCGTGTTCCTTTGCGCACTTCAGCTTTCTTGTATTCGTTCTTGCACATGTTATTGGCTACCGAATATACCCATGTTTTAAAGTTCCGTGTTGGATCGAAATGTTCAGGTTTGTTCACAATCTTTGCGAATAAATCATGCACAAAATCTTCAGATTTCTCGCGGTCGCGCCATAACATCCGCATGAAATAACCCAAGAGCGGCCCGGAATAACGCTGGTACAATTCATCAAAAGCACGTTTTTCACCACGCATGATCGCTTCCATGAGCTTTTCATCGGTAAAATTCGTGTATGAGGTGCGCAACAACTTCATTCCTTAATAACTCGCTTTGATGGATTGAACTTGTTCGTATTTGCCACATTGCACCGCTATTTGATCCAGAACGGCGTCAATTTTCTTTACTTGTTCTTGCTGCCCTTTTGTTTGGTATTCCTTGCGCAACAATAACAACATGGGCAGGTAATTCGCCGATAATGTTCGGGCTTTATCGCGTCCATTTTTAATGATGGAGCTGGAAAGTTCATGGTTCCAGAGGTCTTCATTCCGTTCAAAATTCCCTGTGCAACCTTCGGAATGGTATTCCATAACAAGGCCAGTAACATAAAGACTCTGCTGAATGGGCACAAGGTATTCCTTCGGAACGGTCAATGAAACACTCAGATTTTTAGTTGCATTAAGCGCACAGAAATTTGACAAGTAGGCAACATCAATGGTAGTTGCGTTTGGAAGAGTATATCCTTTGTTTTTTAGTTTGCTTCTGTAGGATTCACTCTGAAGAAAATCGAGCGAAACAAGAGTGACATCTGTTCGTTCGTTCATAAAAAGCTGAGCATATATGGCGCCAAAAGTATCTTCAAATCCATGCGTTATCAAACAACCATTCTTTGGAACGGAACGCAAAACATCCTTTCCGTAAAGTGTCATGATTTCAGTGACACGGCCATTGGCATAAAGCTTTTTTAGGTATTTTTTTGCTTCGCTACTGTTCTGAGTGATGAGGTGATACGCCGCGAGTTGAATCTGTACGTCCGAGTTTTCTGGTCGAAGTACTTCTGCTTTAAGGAGGTGGTCAATTAGTGCACTATTATAATTGCCAGCGATATAGGTGTAATAATGGAATTCAAATGATTCAGGTGCCGCTTGTGACAAAAGTGCCACATATTGATTCATTTGTTGTTGTTGCTCGGCGTTTGGTGTGCGTTGCGTTCGTTGCGTGGAAGCTTGTTGGCGAGTAGCAGTAAACAGTCCACTTACGTGTTGAAGTTGCTGTGTTACTTCGCTGGTGTACCCGTATGTGTCAGTGGTGTTTAAATCCTTTAATTTCTCCGTTTGCTTTTTTTGTTGAATGGATTCTTCACGTTTCTCTTGCTCATTTTTAAATGAAACAGTGTCGATCACTTGTTCTTCCAAAGACTCGCTTTGGTTGACATTCATGTTTGAATTGCTCTGGGGTGCAGCATTGGTATTGATCGACTGCGCATAGACAGACGAACCAAACAGTAGTAGGAAACAAATTAAACGAAAGTTCATGTTGAACAAATTTTGCCGGCTGTACAAATGTATATGATAAACGTTCAAAAAGTTGTCAATTTTTTTTCTGCCACATAGCAAAACTCGGGCCTACTTTGACATTCGAAACGATTAGGCGTTATCTGCGGCAAAGAGGAATTTATTTGGGGAAACCAAATGTGTTTTCACGGCGTACATGACAATTCCGGCGGTATTTTTCACCCCTAACTTGGCCATGATGTTTTTGCGGTGTGTATTGATGGTGTGGTTGCTCAGAAACAACTGATCAGCAATTTGATGATTCGTGAGCCCCTCGGCAATCAACGTGATAATCTCATTTTCGCGTTCGGAGAGGATTACTGGTTCACAGGTGAAGGACTCAAAATCAATATCGTTCACATCAATCGCTGCGCGCTGAATGGTTTCAAGGATTTGTCCGCAAAAAAACTTATTGCCGTGCGCCGTTTCTTCGACTGCATTGATGATTTCACCAAGGTCACAATCCTTCTTGATGTAGCTGATGATGCCTGACCGCAATGCATTGACCAAAGTTTGTCCGGATTGTTCAGGTGTGATGGCCAAGAATTTTACCGTTTTGTGCGCATTTAAGACCTTAGGTATGATGTCGATATCAAAGCCAGGAGAGGTGTAGTCGATGAGTACCACGGTAGGATCGAAAAACGCTACTTGTTCAAGTAATTCTTCGTTGTCTTTTGCTTCGCCGACGATTTGAAATCCACCATGTGAATTCAAGATTGTTCGAAGTCCAACCCGAACCAAATCATTGCTATCTGCTAAAAGGACACGCACCTTATTTAGAATTAGTTTAAACAAAGGTAGCAACTTATCGCCAAGCTAGAACGAAGGCATGGGATTTTTTTTGCCATTTAATAGAAACGAAAAAACCCAGTACAAGTCTGGGTTTTTCGTCATATTTTGATGGTAGAATGATTATCGCGTAAAGAGCATTTCTCTGAATTTTGGCAATGGCCACAACTCGTCGTCTACAAGCAATTCTAGCTTGTCAGCATGGTATCGAATTTCATCGAAATGTACCCGTACCTTGTCGCAGTAAGCAAATGCTTTGTCTTCCGCATGACCAATTTTGTTGGCATCTTTTCGCGCCATGAGCATGGTGTCTGCTGCTGCTTTCATTTTATTCATGTGAATGGCAATGCGTTTGATCAATTCAATTTGCGTATTTGCGGCTTCTTTACCCGCTTTGTCTCCAAGGACATCAATCAATCCTTGTACATTTTGCAACAATTTGTTTTGATAATCAACGACTGCCGGGATAATCATCGAGTTGATGACATCGCCCATGATCCGTGCTTCGATTTGCACTTTTAGGATGTAGTTTTCGAATTCAATTTCTTGACGGGCTTCAAGTTCGCGTGGTGTTAGGATTCCCATGTCATTGAACAACTTCACCACATTTTTATCTGCCCAAACTTGCAATGCACGTGGTGTATCTTTCAAGTTTTTTAAACCGCGTTTTTCGGCATCTTTCACCCATTCTTCGCCGTAACCGTTTCCTTCAAAACGAATTTTCTTTGATTCTTTGATGAGCTTTTGCAATTCTTTCAAGATTGCTTCGTCTTTGCTTTCGCCTTTGTCGATGCGTGCGTCAACAGATTTTTTAAAGACATTCAACTGCTTCGCCATGATGGTATTCAACACAATCATTGCAGATGCACAGTTTGCCGAGGAACCTACAGCACGGAATTCAAATTTATTTCCTGTGAAAGCAAATGGCGATGTACGGTTGCGGTCGGTATTGTCCAACATGATTTGCGGGATTTTTCCGATGTTTAATTTCAACTCTGTTTTATCCTCAGGCGTCATTTTTCCTGCTTTGACATTCTTTTCGATATCGTCCAACAAAGTGGAAAGCTGCGTACCGATGAAGGTTGAGATTATTGCAGGAGGAGCTTCGTTTGCTCCCAAACGGTGATCATTCCCAGCTGATGCAATACAAGCACGAAGAATGTCTGAATGATCGTGAATCGCTTTGATGGTATTCACAAAGAACGTCAAGAACTGAAGGTTTGACTTTGGATTTTTTCCTGGGGCAAGAAGATTTACACCGGTATTTGTTCCGAGCGACCAGTTGTTGTGTTTTCCGGAACCATTCACACCAGAGAACGGTTTTTCGTGCAACAAAACGCGGAAGTCGTGCTTGCGAGCAATTTTCTCCATAAGGTCCATCAACATCAGGTTGTGGTCATTGGCAAGATTACATTCCTCGAAAATCGGAGCACACTCGAATTGGTTTGGGGCAACCTCATTGTGTCGTGTGGTTACAGGAATACCCAATTGAATGGCTTCTGTTTCGAAGTCACGCATGTAAGCAGTCACTCGTTCTGGTATTGAACCAAAGTAGTGGTCTTCCAACTGTTGTCCTTTCGCAGCAGCATGTCCGAACAATGCACGACCTGTCATCATTAAATCTGGGCGTGCGTTGAAAAGTGCTTGATCAATAAGGAAATACTCTTGTTCCCAACCCAACGTCGCATTGACTTTCGTTACGTTTTTATCGAAGTATTGGCACACCTCAACGGCAGCTTGATCCACAGCATTGAGTGCTTTCAATAAGGGCATTTTGTAGTCAAGCGATTCTCCCGTGTACGAAATAAAGATGGTTGGAATACACAATGTTTTCCCAATCACAAAAGCAGGAGAAGAGGGATCCCAAGCGGTATATCCTCTTGCTTCAAACGTGTTTCGAATACCACCATTTGGGAAAGATGAAGCATCTGGCTCTTGTTGAACCAATAAGTCACCGTCAAATCGTTCAATCGCTTTTCCTGGACCAACAGGTTTAAAGAAGGCGTCGTGTTTTTCTGCTGTTGAACCGGTCAATGGCTGAAACCAGTGCGTGTAGTGCGTTGCACCTTTTGTCAAGGCCCAATCTTTCATCGCAGATGCTACTTGATCCGCCATCTTGCGGTCAAGACGCGTTCCATTTTGAATGGATTCTAGCATGGATTTAAAGGCATCCGACGGTAGGTATTCACGCATAATTTCCAAGTGGAAAACGCTTTTTCCAAACAATTCAGAAACTTTTCCATTAAAGTCGATGTGTTTTGGTGTACGATTGAGTACATCTTGATACGCTTGCTGTCTTTTTGTTGCCATTTTTAATTTTTTTTCAAATTTAGCTCAAAAAAGAGGGGGGTCTTTCTGAAAAATATAATTTTTTATCAACATGGGTGTTTTTATTAGGGGGGGGGTAGTTGTAAGTTACGAGTTATGAGTTACGAGTTATGAGTTACGAGTTACGAGTTATGAGTTACGAGTTAACCTCGCTCTCACGCTCCTTCTCGCTCCATTTTTAATTACGAATTACGAGTTATGAGTTACGAGTTATGAGTTACGAGTTATGAGTTACGAGTTACGAGTTAACCTCGCTCTCACGCTCCTTCTCGCTCCATTTTTAATTACGAGTTACGAGTTACGAGTTACGAGTTACGAATTACGCGTTTGAACCCTAACCATTCGAAGTAATTCACAAGTCTTAAAATCTTTCAGCGCAGCGGTCCATTGTCCTTCGAAGCTCAAAGAGCGAAGAAGTGTCTTTTCTCTTTAAGTCAGCCACGGCAGACGGTATTTCGTCCAATTCGTAATTCGTCATTAATAATTCGTCATTCCTTATAATTTCACCACTCTCACGGTTTCCTTGAATTCTTTAGATTGAATCACCACCAAGTAAGTTCCAGGTTCGATGTCCATGAAGTCAATGTTTGCTTGAAAGGTGCCACGTTCAATCTTTCCAATATAAATAGGTTTAATGAGTTGCCCTTGGTTTGAATACAAGATGATCTTGGCATCAATTGCTGTTGGAATGCCAAGTTCTAAGGTGCTTTGTTCAACAGTTGGATTTGGAAATGCTTTTGCGGAGAAGGTTGTAGGTATTTGATTTCCTGCTGCATCATACTCAATGACTGGTCGAATTTGTTCGACGTATTCTCGATAAACGGTTTGCATCGCTAAAGCGCCCATGGTGACATGTCTCATTTCCGAGATTCGTTCAATTTCTTCTATTTGACTAACTTCTTCTTGGATTTGAATGTCAGGCGCTCCCATGGTAACTTCGCCGAGGATGTCAATTACTTCAACGCCATAAACATCAAAAGGATGCACAGAATCGCTGCTTTTTAAATTCGTTTGCGGCTCTTTTTGGTTCACAATTTCAGTCAACCTTTCCTGTGTATCTCGAATTTGCTTTTGCTGTTGTTCATCGTTACAGCTGAATAATGTCAATCCGAATACAATCAACAAGGAAGCGACCATGGCGCGTTGCATGTGAAATCGTGTGCCTTTCGACCAACGTTCGAATTCAAGATTCAAGGAATCAAGTTGTGTGTTTTGAATCCGTGTACAAATCGATTGATCCTGGTGCTGTTGAAGTACAGAATGAATTTCAGTAGTGGACATTCGTGTGAGGTCAAGTACATTTTTTGCACAGGATTGACAAAATGCTCCTTTGTCGTTCGGTTTCATGGCATTCCAATCTTCGGAACACGGTGTTTGAATCTGGATGTATTTCATGACATAAGTGTTTTAGCGGAATGGGTTTACACCTTGATGCATGAAGGGTTCATTTTCCATACGAAGGGACAAAGGACACTTCTTCGCTCGTTGAGCTTCGAAGGACAATGGACCGCTTCGCTGATAGAACATGGACCGCT
>CANGIC010000116.1 GCA_947453795.1 Flavobacteriales bacterium | reverse complement strand
CTAAATGACAAGGGACTTTAAGATGTCAAGATTTTAAGAGATTAAGACAACTTCTTCGCTCTTTGAGCTTCGAAGTTTGAAAGACAAAGGATATGAGTTGTTCTTCGTAACTCATCATTTGTAACTCGTAACTCAATGACAAGGGACTTTAAGATGTCAAAATTTTAAGAGATTAAGACAACTTCTTCGCTCTTTGAGCTTCGAAGTTTGAAAGACAAAGGATATGAGTTGTTCTTCGTAACTCATCATTTGTAACTCGTAACTAAATTATCCTTGGGATTTCGTAAATGCATCACGTATAGCCAAAAAAAAATCGGAGCCGAAGCTCCGATTTCTTTATCATGTGTTGTAAGAAATTATTTCTTAACGAATGTGTTACGGATAACAGTTCCGTTTTCAGCAACGATCTCGTAGATGTAAGCACCAGCCAATACATTTGAAAGGTCTACTGCTACAGTGTTAGAAGATACATTTTGTGTTGAAACAACTTTACCATCCATAGAGATGATAGAAACTGAAGTCGCGTTAGCTTTCAAGTTGATGTTCAATACATCTGAAGCTGGGTTAGGGTAAACAGAAGCAACGATTTCGTTTTCTGTCAATCCAACTTGGAAGTTAACAACTGGGTAAGCAGCGATTGCAACAAGTAATCCCCAGTTGGCAGCATCTCCAAATGTATGGAACGTGTTGTCAGACCAGAACTCACCTGTGTGTGTAATTGCATCAGCAAAATCATTCGCAGTGTTTGTTACAAGTGCAATTGTATCACCCGCTGTTGTAGGCAATTCGATACCTGCCCAAAACTCACCGTTTGCAGGAATAGCAATTGCAGAGGCAAAATTAGCTGCTACGTTGTAACCTACAGCCGCCTCAGCAACCATAGTACCAGCAGCAGTTGTATCAACTTGCGAAAGAGGAATTGTTACAGAACCAAGCTCAGCTCCTGGAGCACCAGCATTGTTTGCCCAAATCACAGCACGGAAAGTACCTCCTGTTCCTGCGTCAGATTTAATTGGAGCCCAAAGAAGCAAACTTGTTATTGATCCACCACCGTTTACACCGTGTGTACCATCAAACAACTGCATTTTAGTAAGGTCACCGTATGTGTTGTTTCCAGCTACATAACCACCACCTGTTACAGAATAAATTGTTGGAGTTCCTGTAAAGAACTCTTGAAGCGTGTCAACTTGCGCATTTGCAGCAGCAGCAGAAAGAACAACGCCGATAGAAAGTAAAATTTTCTTCATAGTCAATAAATTTTTAGTTAAACCATCGCAAATATAGGATAATCTTCCTTTCGGCAAAAAAATCAGTAGAATAATCTACACAGGATTTTGTTGAAATGGTTTTTTAAGGTGTCAATTCGCCCCATTTTCTTTTAACTCCAGCGCTTTTGAGTCATAGGGAATAAACATATTCGCCCAAATAATCTTGGATAACGCGAAAATAAACGGAGAAAGAAGTATGGTAGCGAGCACAATTACAGTAATTTGAATGCCTGTCGATACATGGTCAAAAAATAAATTGAAGGAAACCCAAAGGGTAACAAAAAGCGCTACACCAATGGCATAAGCGACGTACATCGCCCCAAAATAAAATCCCGGTTCCTTGGAATAATGTATCCCGCACTTGTCGCACGTTTCGCGCACATCACCCACATGACGCAAATCGTAAATGTGTGAAACAAAAAACTCACCTTCCTGACAATGCGGACATTTCAACTTCCGTATACTGTACATTTTTGTCCCTTTGCCTAACATAATCGTTGATTTTTATGCAAATGTAATCATCCCTTTACATTGAGGGTGTAACTTTTGTTACGCACTGCTTGTAAACATCAAATGCAGTGGAAACATGCCACAAAAATCTTCAAATACGCACCGAATAAAATTGACTTTTGTCATGTTTGGATTTGAAAATTATCATTGATTTCCCACCTCTCTTTGCTTCTCTTTGTAGTGTTCGAGCACATCTATTGTCGCGGATTAACACCAAAAGCAAATGACAACTAAACCTGAACCTGTGCAAATTGCGCAACTGCTGGCTGAATTTGAAGAGAAAATCAACGCCGAAATAAAAATTGAACCGTCTGATTGGATGCCCGACGCTTACCGCCAGCACCTTATTCGTCAAATCTCTCAACACGCCCACTCTGAGGTTATTGGCATGCAGCCGGAAGGAAACTGGATTTCACGTGCCCCTTCCTTAAGAAGTAAAAAAATCTTATTGGCTAAGATACAAGATGAAGGTGGACATGGCCTCTACCTCTACAGCGCGGCCGAAACACTGGGTGTGAGCAGAGAACAATACATTGAATGGCTCCACCAAGGGAAAGCAAAGTACGCTTCCGTTTTTAATTATCCTGCATTGAATTGGGCAGATATCGGCGCCATTGGTTGGTTGGTCGATGGCGCAGCAATTGTCAACCAAGTTTCGCTTCAACGCACGTCGTACGGCCCTTATTCTCGAGCAATGGTGCGCATTTGCAAAGAGGAATCCTTCCACCAACGTCAAGGGTACGAAATTATGTGGCGAATGATGCAAGGCACAAAAGACCAACAAATGATGGCTCAAGATGCTATCGATCGATGGTGGTGGCCTGCGCTCATGATGTTTGGTCCACACGATAGCGACTCGCCACGAACATCAAATGCCATGCGTTGGAAAATCAAACGGGAAACAAACGATGTGCTGCGTGAAAAATTTATCAATAAAACAGTCCCACAAGCGGAATTAATCGGTTTGAAAATTCCAGATCCCAACTTGAAGAAAATCAGCGATGAGCACTATGCGCATGGCGATATCAATTGGGAGGAATTCAATCAGGTAATCAACGGAAATGGCCCATGCAATCAAGAACGATTGGAACACCATATCCGTGCTCACCGTGAAGGAGAATGGGTGCGAGAGGCCGCATTTCACTCAGATTTAAGAAAACAATAAGCTATAGCCATGAATAAAAATGCACTCTTTCAAGAATTGAGGGAACTTAAAATTCAAATGATTCTAGAATTAAAAGAAAATGTGAGAACAGCTCACGATACCGTGGACATTGATGAATCCGAAACCATTGACCCGGAAGATTTATCCCATCAATTTGAAGGCGGAGAAATGGAGAAGCTCTTCAAGGAACAACTCAAACGTGCAGAAGAAGATTTACTCGCCCTGAAGGGGCTTGATATTGCCATAAAAGATCACGCTGTACCCGGATCGGTTGTGTTCACCGAGAATTTCAACTTTATCATCGGCATTCCTGCGCTCCCTTTTCAATTCGAAAACACGCAATTTGTTGGCATTTCAACGGAATCAGCAATCTTCCAGGAAATGAAAGGGAAACGCAGCGGTGAAATGTTCTCGCACGCCTCAAACATATATACCATCAGTAAAATCATTTAAACAATTAGAAGCACTATGAAAACAGCAGATAGCCAAGGGGAATTGTGGGAAGTATTTATACAATCTAAACCAGGACAATCCTTCAAACACGCAGGAAGTATCCATGCTTTTGATAAGGACAATGCCATCGAAAACGCGAGAGACATCTACACGCGTCGGAATGAAGGAACAGGTTTATGGGTCGTTCCCAGCAAAGAAATCATTGCCGTAGCACTGAATGAATCGGATTATTTTTTCGAACCAGCAACGGATAAAATCTACCGTCATCCCACATTTTACAACCTACCTGAAGGGGTAACACACATGTAAAGCCATGAACACAACGCTCAAATACTATCTTCAGATTGCTGACAATGCACTGATTTTAAGTCATAGACTCGCAGAAAACACAAGTAAAGGACCGTTTTTAGAAGAAGATCTGGCAGGTGCCAATGTCGCTCTCGACTTGATCGGCTTGGCGGAAGCGGTGTACACGGAAGCGGCAAAAATGGAGAATCAAGGTCAAACGGCGGATGACTTGGTGTATCGCAGAGAGGAAAAAGAATTTCTCAACTGCTTGCTATCGGAACAACCCAACCGAGATTTTGCACACCTTGTCACACGTCAATTTTTATTGGATGCGTTCAACTACTCCTATTTTATCGCACTAACAGAAAGTAAAGACCCTTTCTTATCCGCTATCGCTTTCAAATCTTTAAAGGAGGTAACCTATCATTTGCGGCGAAGCTCTGAATGGATGATTCGCTTGGGAACAGGTACAGAAGAGTCCAAGCACCGTATTCAAATTGCCATCAACACCTTGTGGAAATTTACGCCCGAACTTTTCGAAGAATCGGATGCGGATAAAGCTATGCTTGCCAATGGCTGTGGGGTAAATCTCTCTGATATTCAACAGCAATGGGACCAAAAGGTAAATGAGATTCTATTCTTGGGGCATTTGGACATTCCAAAAAACAAGTTTTCTGTGCGCGGAGGAAAAGAAGGTATCCATACCGAGCACCTCGGGCACCTTCTGGCAGAAATGCAATTCTTACCTGGAAAGTACCCGGATGCGGTATGGTAATGAATTAACGTCCTGCGATGCGAAGGAGCTTATCGCGGTTAACGATCAATAATTTACGTGTGTGAATTTCAATGATTTCGTCCTCTTTAAAATCCTTCAAAAGGCGAATCAATGTCTCCGTAGCGGTACCAACAAAATTGGCCATATCTTCTCGAGTAAGATTAATTTCTTCCTCACCGTAGATGTCCGCTAAAATCAATAAGGAAAACGCGAGGCGTTCACGCACTGATTTCTGAGCCATATTGGTAATGAACTGCGCTCTATCGCCTAGCTCTTTAGAAAGCTCTTTGATGATGCCATTTCGAAGAATCGGATTGTTATCCATCATAACAAGGAAGTCATCTTTGCCGATGAAGCAGATATTACTCTCTTCAAGTGTCGACGCAGATACCTTGTAGGGCTCACCGCTGAACATCGAACGGAACCCGATCACATCACCCGCTTTCGCAATGTGAATGATTTGCTCCTTTCCCTCGTCCCCGCGAGTAAAGACCTTTACCTTCCCCTGGTTTAAGCAAAACACTCCTCTCGGAAAGCTGCCCTCAATGAATAACGGCTGGTTCTTTTTGTAATAATTGCACATTTTCTCGTGGTTAAGGTCCATGACCTCAGATTCGCCATAAGTGCCGAACAGCGAATTCTTCCTGGCGCTACATGTAGCACAGGTAACGTGTTTGTGTGATTTTTCCAACATATGTAGACTGGTTTTCGTATGGCTAATTTAAAAAAAAAAGTGACACCCCACAAAAGTTAAAACTGATATTGGTCATGTTTTAACTTTTACCCCGCCAATACCTTTGTTCTATGAGATTAGGTTCCGCTAAACCCTTGATTCGAAAATACAATGTACCTGGCCCTAGGTACACCTCTTTTCCCACGGTGCCCTATTGGAAAAATGATCCACTAGCCCCTGAGGATTGGATGAAAACTTTCAAGATTGACCATAACGATTCAAAAAGTCAAGAGGTCAGTATTTACATTCATTTGCCTTTTTGCGAAAGTCTCTGTACTTTTTGTGGTTGTCACAAACGCATCACAAAAAATCATGCGGTTGAAACACCTTACATCGACGCGTTACTCAAAGAATGGTCGATGTACAAAGCGCGATTGCCATTTATTCCAAATATCTCAGAAATCCATTTGGGTGGCGGTACTCCCACTTTTTTTAACCCACAAGAACTAGAACGTTTGATCAAAGGGATTCTTGAAAATCAGCCCGAATACCAAGCGCCACAAATGGGTATTGAAGCGCATCCAAACAACACCACAGACGAACATTTAACCACACTTTACCGCATTGGTTTTCGACGTTTAAGTCTGGGGATCCAAGATTATAGCCCAATCGTTCAAAAAGCCATTCACCGTATTCAGTCGTTCGAACAGGTGAAACAGGTGCATGAAAAAGCACAAAAAATGGGCTATACTTCTATTAGTCATGATTTGGTCTATGGTCTGCCGAAGCAAACCTTGGAAGACATCACCGATACCATTGAGAAGACCATTAGACTCATGCCCGATCGCATTGCCCTCTACAGTTACGCACATGTCCCATGGATTAAAGGTGTGGGACAACGTGGCTTCGACGAGAATGATTTACCTAAGGACGAATTCAAACGCGCGCTGTATGAAACGGCAAGGGAACGGTTGTTTGCTGCTGGATATAAGGAAATTGGGATGGACCATTTCGCTTTGGAACATGACGAACTCTATAAGGCATTGTCCACAAAAACATTGCACCGCAACTTTATGGGATACACGACGAGGACATCTAAAACAATGATTGGACTTGGCATGTCGGCGATTTCTGATAGCTGGTATGGGTTTGCCCAAAACGACAAATCTGTTGAGGGCTATTTGCAAAAAATCAATGAGGGAATTCTCCCGATCTTTAGAGGTCATCTCCTGTCCGAAAAGGACCTCATCATTCGTCAACATATACTCGACATCATGTGTCATTTTGAAACCGTTTGTTCAGACGAATTATTGGCATCAGTGAAAGGTCGATTGTCTGAATTGATTCAGGATGAAATTGTAAAAATTGAAGGAAATAAAGTAAGTATTTGTCCTGATGGCGTGCCTTTTGTCCGAAACTGCTGCATGGCCTTCGATGAATACTTATTCAATGACAAAGGAACTGTTCCCATGTTTTCAAAAACAATATGAGCGACGATTGTTACCATTGCGGAGATAAAATTCCTGGTAAGGGAATTCATTTCGATGACAAGGATTTTTGTTGTATCGGATGTAAGAATGTGTACCAACTTTTATCCAATAGCGCATTAGGACAGTTTTATCAGCTAGAAAAAGGCGCTGGACAAAAACCTCAATCCGGAAATTTAGAGAAATATGCTTTTTTGGAAGTCGAAAAAATTCGGTCGAAATTTATTGACTTTGAAGATGCGGATCATACCCGTGTGACCTTATTTATCCCCCAAATCCACTGTTCTTCCTGTATTTATTTGTTGGAAAACTTAACGCGTATCGATCCACGCATACGCAGCTGTCAGGTAAATTTTGCAAAGCGTGAGGCGGTCATCAATTTCAATAAGGAATTAAAACTATCAGAACTTGCCCTCCTCTTGGATCAAATTGGTTATGTCCCAAACTTTGGTGACCGGAAAACTAGCGAACAGAAAAAAGACCGTTCAGCACTTTACAAATTAGGTTTTGCTGGTTTTGCTTTCGGTAGCATTATGCTTTGGAGCTTTCCGGAGTACTTGGGAATTGAAAAAGTCAATCCAGAATTCAGGTCGTTTACCTCCTACCTCTCTTTGATTGTTTCTTTGCCCGTGTTTTTTTATTCGGCTTCGGACTATTTCATTTCTGCATTCAAAGCATTAAAATTTAAAAGCTTAAACCTCGACGTCCCCATCACGATTGGAATTCTCGCCTTGTATCTTCAGAGTCTTTACAGCATCTTCATTGATGCAGGACCTGGCTACATGGATTCCTTCGCGGGATTCATCTTTTTCCTGCTGATTGGAAAATGGTTTCAAAGCAAAACATACAAATCACTATCCTTCGAACGCGACTACAAGGCCTACTTTCCAGTAGCGGTAACACGAATTGTGAAGGATCAAGAGGAAATTGTAGAAATCGAAGACATTCATATCAATGACCTACTTTTAATCCGAAACGATGAGGTGATTCCCTGCGATTGCATCCTAGAATCTAACCACGCACGCGTTGACTACAGTTTTGTAACGGGCGAATCAGAACATATTTCCAAAGAAAAAGGCGATTTCATCTATGCTGGCGGAAAACTTATTGGTCAACGTACCGCATTGAAAGTGGTGAAGGAATCAGACCGTTCGCATTTGACGAGTCTGTGGAATGAAGTCCGAAGTGAAAAAGAAAATAGCGGAAGATCAATCTACCAGGATAAGATGTCCGTGTATTTCTTGGCCGCGTTAATCTTTATCGCCGCCGCAGCATCGGTCACTTGGCTTTTCATTGATGCAACCCGTGTCATGGAAATTGCTGTGGCCGT
>CANGIC010000115.1 GCA_947453795.1 Flavobacteriales bacterium | reverse complement strand
TTTCCCAAGTTCATCGGGATGAGTAGCGGGATTGATTAAAGCTTGGATCGTTTTTGAACGGTCACTGGCAGAAATTCCTGTCGTGCAGCCATGTCCATTGAGGTCAACTGATACTGTAAATGGAGTTTCGTAAGTTGCTGAATTTGAACGAACCATAAGGTCAAGTCCAAGTTCATCGCAGCGATCTTCCACTAAAGGTGCACAGATGAGTCCACGTCCATGTGTCGCCATGAAATTGATGATTTCTGGAGTTACATTTCGCGCGGCTGTTAAGAAATCGCCTTCATTTTCGCGTTCCTCGTCATCGACTACGATTATCACTCTACCTTGTTGAATTTCTTCAATCGCCTCTTCAATCGTATTCAGCTTAATATCCATTGCTTTTTTTTCGTGGTATAAAATTACACTAAATCTATCATTGGGCGTTTGGTTTTGCCTGATAAATCATTTGCGTGTGGTTTCGTTCATGAGGTCAATCAATTGCGCATTGGCATGCGACCAACTGTAGTTTTTTCGAACAAATGCTTTTCCATTTGTAGCGATTTTCGTGTAAAAATCCTCATCCGTCAAAAGCTCTTGAATTGTGGTGATGAACTCTTCTGCAGTATTTGCAATACAAATCGATTCGCGATTTACAGCACCAATTGGGTCGCCTGCCAAGTTTGTCGTTACACAAGGAATTCCAAGTGCCATGGCTTCGAGCAATTTGTTTTGCATCCCGGTGCCGATCATCATGGGAGCGACAAAAACCTTTCCACGGCAATAGGCCTCGCGAATGTCATCCATCCAGCCCAGCAATTGTATGTTTGACTTTGCGCAAAGCTTCTCAACAAGAGTGCTTGGTGTCGCACCGGCAATGAGGCAACTTAAGGACTTGTTTTTTGGAAGAATTTGGGAAGAGATGAACTCTACGGCCTCAATGTTTGGGGCATAACTCAAATTCCCAATGAACACGATGTCCACATCAGTGGGTGCATTTGGACGTTCGAAAAAAGTCGGGGCGATGCCATTTGGAATGCACGCAATGTCTTTTCGCTTCGGGTGATAGATCAACGCTTGATCTTGGTGGCTAATGATGCTGGCGTGTTCGAAATAATCAAATATTCGGACTTCGTAATTTTTCAAGCGAATGGATTCTATACGAAAAAGTCGTTTTGAATACCAGGGTGCATGGTCGATCCTTCGTTCCATTCCTTTTGATAACGCATCCATGTAATCGATTGTTTTCGGGCAATCGTGGTAATCTTTAATGTATTCAGCGGCGCGGATAAGCTGACAATAAATATGGCTTGGTTGAATCTCTTTCAAGCGCTTGTGCATACGTTTGGCATTTCGGTAAGAGTAGAAATACCCCACTTGAAATGGTTTTTGGGTAAACAAGCACAAGAATAAATTTAGGAATTTTGACAGCGGCCCGCGTTGAAAAACAGCAATTTGCGTGCAATGGTGTGCTAATTTATCCATTGATTCACGCGGGACAGGTGCGTCAGTAACAGCAAAGAGTACAACATTAAACGCATCGGACAAACCGATGATTTGATGGTATGCACGCAATTTATCTCCTTTTTCTAAGGGATAGGGAAAGCGTGGCAATACGACCACTAGGGTTGGCTTATGGTTATCGAAGGATTTCATTCAAATCGCTCGCTATTTTAGTTGGGGAGTAGTTGGCAGACATAAAGGCCATGGAATTGACCGCATATTTTTGTTTCAACTCGGTGTTCTCATTGAGCGCTACAGCTTGAGCAATAAACGCATCGATTGAATCGGTCACGGACATGCTATCAGTACAAGCGATTCCCTCTTTGCCGATCGGTGTGGTAACAATGGGTACGCCAATGCTCATTGCTTCTAGGAGCTTGATGCGGACACCCGAGCCAGACAACAAGGGGAGAAGTAAAATGCCTGACTTTTTCATAAATTCCTTGCTTTCAGGCACAAATCCAAGGCATGTGATCCCATCCCCAGTAGTCAATTGATCAGTTCCTGTGCCCGCAATGGTCAATTGAGCATCGGGTATTTTTGTTTTGATGGCAGGAAAAATTGTCGAAATCAACAGCTCCACGGCTTCCTTGTTTGGTGCCCAATCCATCCCGCCAATAAAGAAGAAATTATTTGCAGTGACTGAAATAGGTGCTTCACCTGTTTCGATGGACACGGGGATATCAACAATTGGTGTGTCTATGCCCAATGTTCTAAATTTCTTGCTGTCCTCAGACGATATGGAAAAGATACCATCCACTTCACGAAGTAGGGTAATTTCATCTTTTTGTAGTGCATTCGAAAGTAGTCGGATTATAAAAGATTTCCCTGCGGAGTTTGAATTTTGCGCTAAGGTCTTCCAAATTTCATGCTCCACATTGTGGGTTCTGATATACACGTTGACCTTGCTTTGCTTTCGGATGTCTTCCAAACAGGCCGCTGAATAAAGTCCATCAAGGACAATAGCATCAACTTCTTTTGCATGAAGCAGCTGATTAATTTTCAATGAAAGTTCAGGAGTTCGGAACCGACTTAAATGGTATGAATTCCCCCCAATTGTTTTGGTTAACAAAGGGAAGGGCCTGATTTTCGTATCTATAAATACGGAATGAAGATCAATGGTTTGATTGATTTCTTTTGGCCATGCCTGTTTGTCGAAGGGGTGTTTGTGTGTCTCAAAGGTTAAATAAGTAATCTCATGATTTCCAAGAAGCAAGGCATCAAGAAAACGCTGAATGGCAAAACAACCACCGTCTACAGCGGGATAAGCGGGTTTACTGGTAATGTAGAGCAGCTTCATTTCGATGCTTTGCGTTTGAACCGTTTTACCCATGCCTCCTTGTCAAAAACGGGCGAGTCATTTGCCGCTGAACGCATCAATACAATAGCAATGGGCAGCAAGACCATCGACGCGAACCACATGCCGATAAACGGAGATACCACTTGAGAAGCCGCCAAGCTATCGCCAACACTGATCAGTACGAAATACACCATGAATAAGAGTGCGGCAATGACAACAGGTGCACCAAATCCACCGCGTCGAACAATAGCTCCTAAGGGTGCGCCAATAAAAAACAGTACGATGATGGCGAAAGTCAGTGCAAACTTTCGGTGAAACTCAATCCAATAGGTGTTCAAATCAATCTCCATCACCCGTATATATTCGTTTTGCCCGTCTAAATTTTGATTTTTTCGGCGAATTTTCGCTTGAGCCGATTGAAGGGCGGTGAGTTTGTCCGCTTCAGGTAAGTCCTTATACCGAATCACATGGGGCGGTTCATCTATAAATGCTTGATTTGGAAGAATATTGGTTTTTTCACCTTTAAAGGAAAGCGCTTGAAAATAGGCGTGGTCATTTTTTATACTCGACAGAAAGTTATCGGTTATTTTGCTCGCATTTGTTCGGACTGAATCGACGGCGTGATAAATTTGAAATACATTGAGCATTTCGTGTTTATCCGTAAATAGTCCCTCATCGGTGCGGTTTAGTGCAAAACCAGAGAGGTCTATTTTATAGGTGGCAGCTTCAAAAGAAGAGCGTCGGGAAGGGCGGTTGCTGTTTTCAGAGCGAAGGAGTTGTCCATTAGGCATGAATACAGGGGACTGTGGAGCCAATTCTTCCGTAACATATCCGTCCTTTAATTCAAAAAACAAGTACTTTCCATTTTCGGATTTGTAGATTTTTCCTGCAGCGGCGCGAATTGTTTTGATGGTTTGCGGATCGGTATGGTCGTGCAACAGGATTCCTTTAAAATTATTATCTGATCCTTCATCGACCTTGATCGCATAACCGTCCAACTCATTGCTATAAACACCAGGGGTAAGGATGGCCGAAATTTTTGTGTTTTGAATATCGTAGATGAGCGAATGCCATTTTAGATTGGCCACGGGGATGACATAATTGGCAAAGTAGAATGTTCCGCATGCAATAATGAAAACTACGATAGCAAGAGGTCGCATGATTCTATATAAGGAAAGTCCACTGGCTTTCAATGCGGTGAGCTCATTGTTTTCGGATAGATTCCCGAAAGTCATGATGGAAGAGAGCAGGGTGGCGAGCGGCAGAGCTAGGGGAATCAGACTGGCAGAGACATAAAAAAGAAGCTCTAGAATAACCAAAGCACTCAATCCTTTTCCCATCAAGTCATCGATGTATTTCCAAAGAAACTGCATGATCAGTATAAACATCGAAATGGCCAAGGTCACAAAAAATGGACCTACAAACGATCGGATACTGAATACATAGAGACGCTTCAAACGAATGAAATATATCGTGCAAAGTTAAGAAACGAAATCAAGCATACACTATTGTTGCCGCACAAAGCCAATCGACGACAACAGCAAGTGATATGAAGCAAAAAAAATTGGAATTATGCGCCGAGAACGCGACGAAGATTACTGATTTGTTTTTCCCACAAACGACGTGATTCGTCCACTTCATCTTCTTCAGCGAAATCAGTCACTGTGATGATTACCGCTTTGGTCATTGGGTCAACAGTAATGGACATTTCAAAGTATGTATCCAATCCTTCTTCTTCATCTTCAATCCATTGAAAACGAATTCCAGCATTGGGCTTGCGGCTAATTAATCGCGCGCTTTGCATGCTCCCGTCCCAGAAGAACGTGTATTCGTCATCCTTAATATTCACATTGTCAGCGAACCATTCAGAAAGCCCGCTTGGCGTTCCAATCATATTATCCAATACACGTGGTGAGGTTTTTAAAAGGAACTCTAAATCGAATTTCACTTTTTCAGATACAATAGTCGCCATTTTGTTTAATTTCGCAGTTAGTTATCGCAATATAAGTAAATCTTCTCAATGGCTCTCGTTCACTCATTCGAAAAATCTGGAAATACACTCTTTAAATACCGCGGACAATTGCCAATTGTTCTATTTTTAATGTCTGTTCCTGCTGTTTATTTTACTGATTATCAGTGTTTAAAGGATAATGAGGAACTTTCGTTAATCTTGTTGATAACTTGTTGTGTGTTTTCGTTTGTCGGACAGGTCATTCGTGCCATTGCCATCGGTACGAGTAATAAAAATACGTCTGGAAGAAATACGAAAGAACAGGTCGCTGAGGCCTTAAATACGAAAGGAATCTATTCAACGGTCCGTCATCCACTGTATCTAGGAAATTATTTCATGTGGATTGGTATTGTGATGTTTACCTACAACATCTGGTTTATCTTACTTTTCTCCCTCATTTTTTGGCTGTACTACGAACGCATCATGTTTGCGGAAGAGCGATTTTTAGAGCGTAAGTTTGGACAACCCTATGTCGATTGGTCGAACAGTGTTCCGGCATTCTGGCCAAGTTACAAGCGATATATTCCAACAGAGATTCCTTTTTCCATGAAAACGATTCTTCGTCGCGAGTATTCTGGAGTGACGGCAACCATCATCAGCTTTGTATTTGTTGATTTCTTGCGCTCTTGGTTTACAAGCGGAGAAGTAAGGTTTACCATGTGTCAAGGAATCATTATCGGTATAGCATTATCAATTTCCTTGGTATTGAGATCGTTAAAACATTACACCAAAGTTTTGTTCGAAGAAGACCGTTCTTAATTTGGAAGTTTCGTTTAACTGGCCTAAATTAGAGTAGTTAAACTTTACAAACACATGAAACCACATGCTACTCGAGCGGCAATATTTGCTGTTCATTTCTGTTTTTTATTTCCCGTTTTTTCACAATCCATTCATCAAGAGGAATTGGAGCGCTACAATGCAAAAGGACATGCTAGTGCTGAATTTTATGAGAAAAATGCACCACCTCGTGATCAGTACTCGGATAAAATAAACTGTAACCTCGAATCTATCGTCTACGGATGGCATCCTTACTGGATGGGAAATGCGTACATCAATTACCGGTGGGATTTGCTGAGTCACCTGTGTTTCTTTAGTTATGAGGTCGATCCTTCGACAGGAGGGCCAATTTCTACCCATGGATGGAGCACAAGTGCCGCGGTTACAACAGCGTTGATGCAAGGTGTAAAAGTAACCCTTTGTGTGACATTGTTCTCTGGACATGCCACATTTTTGAACAGTGCCACTTCGAAGCAAAATCTAATCACACAATTGATCAATCTTGTTTCTTCGAGAGGAGCTCATGGTGTAAACATTGATTTCGAAGGGATTCCCAGCAGTCAGTCAGTGAACTTTGCGAATTTCATGGTGAACCTTGCCAATCAAATGCATGCGGCGATTCCTGGATCGGAGGTGAGCACCGTCTTATATGCTGTCGATTGGAATTCGGTGTTTAATTTTTCCATCATGGAACCGGAGGTCGATCACTATGTGGTCATGGGCTATGACTATTACTACACCAATAGCGCAACGGCTGGACCTGAAGACCCCTTGTATCAATTTGGAAACACGTACAATTATACCTTGTCACGAACGATTACCGATTATTTACACGATGGTTGTCCTGCGGAAAAGCTTGTACTGGGCTTGCCCTATTATGGC
This sequence comes from Flavobacteriales bacterium, assembly GCA_947453795.1. Taxonomy (GTDB): domain Bacteria; phylum Bacteroidota; class Bacteroidia; order Flavobacteriales_D; family Crocinitomicaceae; genus M0103. The sequence continues at coordinate 1,503 of CANGIC010000115.1, read as the reverse complement.
CGTGAATGGTCGACGACCTCTTTAGTCATACCTTCAGGAACAACTGCTTCTGGCGTGGCGCGTACCTATTCGACCGTTCGTGCAAATTCATCGGGGAATTATTCGACAGCCAACCATACATATCGAGGCGATTGCCGATCTGATCACTATGGATTTCTGAATGGAACAATCCCGAAACAATGTTTCATCACCAAAGAAGCTGCATTTGCTGAGCGGCTTGCTCATGTGCGCAGAGCAGGGATAGGGGGTATAGGCATTTGGGCGCTTGGTTATGACGGGGGATATGATGAGTTGTGGAATACCATCGAAGCGTATTTAACGGATTGTTATGAAGATCCTTGTTCTGGAATCCTGTATGATTTTGGTGGCCCAGAAAAGAATTACTACAACGATGAAAATTACACATGGACGATCGCTCCGCCTGGAACAGCAACCCTTGCGGTCAACTTTAGCAGTTTCGATGTGGAGGCGGGGTATGATTATTTGTATATCTACGACGGTCCGAGTGTTTCATCACCACAAATCTCGGGAAGTCCTTTTTCTGGAACCAATTCCCCTGGATCATTTACCTCTTCGATGGGCGCTTTGACCTTTCGCTTTACCTCTGATATTTCAACGACTAAACCAGGTTTTAGGGCTACCTACCAATGCCAACAAGGACCGCCATCGGCTTCATTTTCAGTGCCTATAGTCACTATCTGCCAAGGAGATTCAATCTTATTGACCAATACATCACTAAATGCAACAAATTTTCAGTGGTCATCTAACGATGGGACATTCAGTTCCTCCATAGCTTCCAATCCTTGGTTTACTCCGCAAGCTTCTGGAGTTAACACAATAAGTTTGTTGGCGAGTAATTCCTTTGGAAGTAATCAATCGACGCAAGAGGTGAATATCACAATGCAAGCCAATGCATTGGCTGATTTTTCTCCAAGTACTTATTTGGCATCACTGCCCAATGCCTTGGTGCAATTCACAAATACCAGTTCGAATGCAGTTTCGTATCAATGGGATTTTGGCGATGGAACACAATCGACTGTTCAGTCACCTGGACATCAATACACAACTTCAGGTGTTTTTCCGGTGACATTGATAGCTGCATCTTCACTGTGTAAAAGTGATACCCTTATTCGAGAGATAACTGTTGGGTTTTTAGAAATGAATGAAGAGGATTCGACAATAATGATCTACCCTTTGCCATTTGATGATGAACTGTTTATAAAAGGAACAATGCCTCAATCTTGTCGTATTTTAGATGCGTCAGGAAGGTTGGTTTTTGAGAATGAATGTATTCAGGACGGGCACCTCACAGATTTGGGATTCTTGCAAGCAGGAGTTTATTTTCTGGTTATTGGAAAAGATACCGAGCAATGGTCGGTCAGAATTTACAAGAATTGATTCAAAGGAGCTGTTTGAACCTAATTTTTAATCCTTCATTTTTAATTTTTCATTTTATTCAAAAATCTCCCCTCGCTCCAAATGCTGAGGAACAACGCGTGCTGT
>CANGIC010000114.1 GCA_947453795.1 Flavobacteriales bacterium | reverse complement strand
TGCGGGATCAAAACGCAAGGCCAAATCTGTGGTGAGCATCGTCGGCTTGTGACGCTTCAAGGTATCAAAGGCATCAGGAATAATGTTCGGTGCGTTCTTCGCCACCCATTGCTTAGCGCCTGCAGGACTAGTGGTCAATTCCCATTCGTATTTGAACAAGAATTTGAAGTAATCGTGACTCCATTGTGCTGGAGTAGAAGTCCAAGTTACCTCCAAACCTGAAGTGATCGCATCCTTTCCTTTTCCGGTTTCGTACGTACTTTTCCACCCAAGTCCTTGCTCTTCGATCGGCGCCGCTTCTGGTTCTGCCCCCACATGTGTTGCTGGTCCTGCACCATGTGTTTTTCCGAAGGAGTGTCCGCCGGCAATGAGTGCCACCGTTTCTTCGTCATTCATTCCCATACGACCGAATGTTTCACGAATATCTTTCGCAGAAGCAAGTGGATCTGGGTTTCCGTTTGGACCTTCTGGATTGACATAAATCAAGCCCATTTGCACTGCTGCCAATGGATTTTCGAGTTTACGTCCTTCTGCGTAGCGTTTATCTTGAAGCCATTTCGTTTCAGACCCCCAATACACATCCAATTCAGGCTCCCACACATCTTCGCGTCCACCTGAAAAACCAAAAGTTTCGAAGCCCATGGATTCCAAGGCAACATTTCCAGCGAGCACCATCAAATCTGCCCAACTGATGCTTGCGCCATATTTTTGTTTGATTGGCCACAAAAGTCGGCGCGCTTTGTCCAAATTGGCGTTGTCAGGCCAGCTGTTTAAAGGTGCAAAACGCTGTTGTCCAGCTGATGAACCTCCACGACCATCGCCACTTCGGTAAGTTCCAGCACTGTGCCATGCCATACGAATGAACAGCGGGCCATAGTTGCCATAATCTGCCGGCCACCATTCCTGTGATGTTGTGAGCAATGCTTTAATTTCATTTTTCAAGGCGAAGTAGTCCAAAGAAGCAAAAGCCGCACGGTAGTCGAACTGAGGTCCCATCGGATTCGTCAGCGATGAGTTTTGACGCAACACGTCAAGATTCAATTGATTTGGCCACCAATCACTGTTCGTTGCACCCCCTACTGACGATTGAGGAATTGTTTCTGTTGTTGTAGATGTTTCTGTCATTGCGCCATGATTTACAGGACATTTCGCTGAACTTGCAGAATTGTTTTGTGCCATACTCGTAGCGGCCGTGAATAGGCCAATGGATAAGATTACATTTTTCATATGAACTTGTTTTATCGCTTTTGAGAGCGAAATTAGCCAAGAAAAATCATTACTGAAATTGATTGTATTTATAAATCTATTGATTTTATCTATAGCTGATTAGGACGAAGACCTCTACTTTCATCTTTTGGTTTACAATCAGTTTGTTACATGATTTATCGCATCTTTTCAAAACATTTGAGTAATAGTTAGGCATAAAAAAAGGCGATTTTCACCGCCTCTTTTTTTGAATGTAAAAAGAAAAGGAAAACACTATTGTACGGTAAGGGTAAACGTTTTTTGTGTAATGTTTCCATCACGGTCAACAATAGAAAAAACCCAACGTTCTGTACCCGCTTGATTTCGTGTGATGATTTGAATTTCTTTCGTAAAGCCCAAATACTCGGCTGGAGTAACGAAGTAATTGTAAAAAGTGGAGGTTGTATTCGCGCCATCATAGGCCACGGATGCATTGAAACTCTTTAAGTCATCTTCAGTCTTCGTTGCTGTGAGCCCTACGAGCAGCGTATCTTGAAGCCCAGCAATTCCATCCTGATACGTATGCAAAGTATCTTGATTGAATACAACATTAGGCGGCACATGTGCATCCACAGTTTTTTTACACGAGAAAAGGAGCATTGGAATAACCAATGTGGAGAAGTAGATAAATTTAAAAGGCATAGTTTTCATTATTAAAAGGTCATTTTTACATTGCACACGATGTTTCTGCCCATGTTATAAATACCGAAATATTTGTAGCGAGAGAGATGATCGTAATACGTATTGTTTAAGAGATTGGTTCCATTCAGTGAGACGGTCAAGAGGTGTTTCCCAAAATTGAAATTTTTCCCCATTCCAGCACTCAGTAAAAAATAGTGCGCAGTAGCTGTCTCAAATTGCCCTGGAGTTTTTTGATCGAAGACATAGTCACCAGAAATACGAATAAAGGCTGTTTTCAGCCATTTCTTTTGTCCAGTCAATCTCATTTCTCCGGAAAGCTTCTGTGCAGGAATAAACGGCAAATAGTCACCATCGCTGGTTCTACCTACTATACATGAATGGTTCACCTTGAGTTGCAGCCAAGGAAATTTTTGGGGTGTTAGTTCGACTGTATTTTCAAGCCCTTTTAAGGTGGCATTTTTCTGAATATAACGGAAGATTTGGAATCCAATGTACTCTTGATTGGTTGGAGTCAAATAGATGTAATCGAAAAAGTGATTGATATATGCTGAACTTGACATGGTGATCCAAGGTGTATTGAATCGCAGAAGAACATCGACACAAACATTTTTCTCCGTTTTCAAATAGGTGTTCCCAATTTCGTAACGCACACTACCTTCATGGAGCCCATTGGATGACAATTCCGCCAAATTTCCAGGGCGGAATCCACTCGACAGATTGGTTTTGAACACCCAGTTTTTTGAGTCGAACATACTGATTCCTAGTGCTCCAGTGACTGCATTGTAAAGATTATTGAAGGGTAGAATATCTGTTCCAGGGTTGCTCGATAGATTGTTGATTGATCCTGTAGTAAAGGTTTGAATGTTCTTCAGTGTATAGCGAATACCCGTTTCGACTGTAAACCATTTCCGTCTGTATTCGGCATAGCTGAAGAGCGAACCTTCAATCAGCCAGGCATCAGGGACAATGGTGCGTGAGCCTACGTTTTTGTTGCGTTGAACGAGTTGTTGGCTTCCCATTTTAAGCGAGAAATTCTGCGTCAACTGCTTCGTCCAAAGCAAGTTGCTTGACAGAGACGTCAGAATCATATCCAAGCTAATTTTACTCCCCCCTTCTTGTTCTTGGCGGTCATTGACTTGTGCTCCGGCAATCCACTTCAATTCAGTTGCCCTGAGGTAAAACGTATTTTGAGAGGAAAAGGCATTGAGGTAAACGGAATGATGCGGCATCTTGAAGGACCGGCTCTGTCGACCGTCGAGTGTAAGTTGAAGGAGGCTTGAGTCCATGAGAAAACCAAAATTATTCAGTGAGAACATGTAATCATTTTGGGAGAGCCAATGTTGCTTGCGAAATCCCATGGAAGCTTTGGCATAATATCCACCAAAACGGGAATTCAATATGCGCTTTTGATTTCCGTCAGAATAATCTGCATGTGTTTCTATTCCTCCCCGTAAACGCCAATTGAACTTCGCATTCGCCCCTTTGATCCCAAGATCTGTGGCATTCCCGTACGTATTGGAAAAATACCGTGTAGATACATCTCCGACTATGGAATTCATGGGTGCTGGCTTTTCCTCAACCACGTTGATGACACCTCCCATTGCTTCGGAACCGTACAAGAGTGAAGCAGCCCCTTTGATCACCTCCACATGGTCTACACCCACATCCGAAAGGCCTAGTCCATGTTCATCTTGCCATTGTTGGTTGTCGAAGCGCTGTCCCATCATGACTGTTTGAATCCGATTGCCAAACAAGCCACGAATCACAGGTTTTGAAATTCCCGGTCCAGTGTTTAGTTGAGAAATACCTGGCATTTTAGCAAGACCATCACTAATCGAAAAAGCACCCAATTCCCTCAGTTTCGTTATGGAATAGGACTCAACAATTGTTGGTGTTTCATTCTCTTTCTTGGCCCGATTCGCCGAAACAAGGATTTCTGAAAATGAAAGTGTTGAATTGCTCAGTAAAATAAAAATAACGGTATCCTTTTCATTGAAGTTCACGGTGGACACATAGGTTTTATAACCTTCTTTCACCACCTGAAATGTCAAGGATCTGGATTTCACATCACACAATGCGAACTGTCCAGCAGCATCTGTTTTTACCAAGAAAAGTTCTTCAGGAATCAGCAATTCAGCACCTTGAATAGGATTTTTTGATACCTCATCCACAACGAAACCCGAAAAACAATGTTGAGCGACAACTTGGCCACTTATACATAGACCAAGGACAGCGATTAGCCACCTCATGTTTCCAAAATAAATACAATCACCCTCTCGCAAGTTGGAAAGGGTGATTGATGGAAATTTCTATTTCGCTTTGTAATTGATCTGGATGATATCTCCGTTTGTTTGCGTCTGTTTTAACCACAACTCTTTACTTGCCAAACGAACGATGCGAAAGGTTACTTGGGTCGAACCAACTTGATCAGAAGTAATGAAAATATCATCTTTGTCTTCACCCAATTCCCATTTTCCGGTATCTGGAGAAAGTCCTTCTGTGCGGTATCCACCATCCTTTTCAATTTCTAAAACATAATTTGCACCAACTGCTGTCGTGTAAATTGATGTTTGGTCAGTTCCATTGTAGGTTACAGATTCAATCACCCATTCCCCTGTCAAACGTGCTTTTTTTGTCAAGAGGGTAAATTTCGAACCTTCCGCATATTTGCTGCAAGAAGGAGTTAATACGATAAGAGTAATTGCGGCCAAAGCCAATGTGATCATTGATTTCATATTTTTTTATTTGAATTGTTTGAATAGATTTTTTTTAAGGTTTCGATGCAGAAGCATCCGATCCGATATAGTCTACTTAAACATTGGGAGGTGGCGTATGTACGTCACCTAAAAATCGTTTCACCGAGAAGCGGTAAGGGATTGTATTTTTCGCTAATTTTTGATGCAACAATTCCATCTCCAACCCATTGATTTCTGTGCAGACAAACTCAGGATTAAAGAATACAAAAGTTGGTAATGAATGAGTGGACCAGTCTGAATACATGTCTTGTTGCATTAGGCGACTCGTGCTATTGTACAATACTGTTTCCTGTTGATCTTTAATGCAATAATAAACGATCAAAAATTTCATTTTTTTTGTGTGGACCAAATCGTAGCGGTATCCATTGAGGAGAATTTCTTTTCCCGGTGCAATCCACATAGGTTTCTCTCCCACCCGAAAACTCAATCGCTCCAATTTTTGATGAAATGAATTTGATTGAATCTGAGCCGCGATTGATTGAGAATTTCGATAAGACACGCCAATAAACCGAAGGTCTGGAGTAAAACACACAACGAAGAGAACAACCAGACATAGGATTGAAATTGCTTGACGCATGGCGCAAATATACAATCTCTCTTGAAGTTACACAACGTAGATATTGAAATTGGATTTATTTGGAAAAGCAGGTGATTGCATCATATGTTTTTAAGTATAAAAAATCTTCTAACATTCCTCATTACCAATACCTTTCATTTACCAAGAAACAAGTAACATTTATTTTTATTCTGATCCCTGGTCACCTTGAATGCTTTTACTATTTTCGATGCACTAGAAATCTGAAAATGAAGCACATCTCTGTTGTCGCCGCTGTAATTATCCACGACCACAAAATCCTCTGCGTTCAACGTGGACCTGCGAAATACGCGTACATCTCCCAGAAATGGGAGTTCCCTGGCGGCAAGGTAGAAGAAGGCGAGACCAAAATCGAAGCCCTCAAGCGCGAGATTCGCGAAGAGCTGCACATGGAAATCTCCGTCGATGCCTTTCTGACGACCGTTCAACACAGCTACCCTGATTTTCACCTCACGATGGATACCTTCTTGTGCAGTTGTGTAGATCCCACACTCACCTTAACCGAACACAGCGACTTCAAGTGGCTCGATAAAAGCGAATTGAACGGATTGGATTGGGCTGCAGCGGATGTTCCGATTGTGGAGAAAATTTGTGCGGAATGACTTGGCTAAAGGGGGATTTATTCGAAAGTCTTAAAACAGGATTCGTCGACAAAGTGGTTCAATCGAACCGCGAATATCGGCCGCAGCTACTTGTCAACGATAAAGGTACTGGGAGAAAAGTTTTGACGACAATCGAACGCGAACTTCGCACCTGTGATGAATTCTGGCTTTCAGTGGCGTTTATTACAACGAGTGGACTTGCTACATTAAAAAATACCTTAATCGAACTGAAGGAGAGAAAAATCCCTGGGAAAATTCTTGCTTCTCAATACCTCAATTTCACTCAACCTGAGGCATTGCGTATGATCTTGCAATTCGAGAACATTGAACTCAAGATTGTTACCAATGGGGATTTTCATTCGAAAGGTTATCTTTTCAAGAAAGGTGACATGTTTGATCTTATTATTGGAAGTAGCAACTTAACAGCCAATGCACTTTGCACCAATAAAGAATGGAATCTCAAAGTGACCGCCTCCGAAGAAAGTGATCTCATTCTGCAAACTGTCACAGAATTTGAGCGAGAATTTAAGGATGCAACTCAAGTTGATGACCAATGGATTGTCGGTTATGAACTTTATTACAAAAGTCAGCTCGAATACAACAAGAAGATCCAAGAGCGGACCCAATATCCAGAATTTCATGAAGTAAAGCCCAATCTGATGCAACGCGAAGCATTGGAAAACATCAAGCAGCTTCGAAAAAAAGGCAAAAACAAAGCTTTGCTCATCTCTGCCACCGGCACAGGAAAAACCTACCTCTCTGCTTTCGACGTGAAGGCTTTTCAGCCAAAGAAATTTTTGTTTATTGTCCATCGCAGGACCATCGCCGAAAAAGCCATGGAAACCTATCAGCACTTGTTTGGGAGCCAGATCAAAATGGGACTCTATTCTGGAGAGTCACGTGAATTGGAGGCCGATTTCATCTTTTCAACGGTACAAACCATCTCCAGAGACGAACACATTCGGCAGTTTGCGAAAGACCATTTCGACTACATTGTCATCGATGAATCTCATCGAGCAGGTGCTGCATCCTACCAGAAAATCATAGACTACTTCACCCCTGCTTTCATGCTCGGGATGACCGCTACGCCTGAACGTATGGATGGACTTGACGTATTTAAGTTATTTGATAATACAATTGCCTATGAAATCAGGTTGCATAAAGCGTTAGAAGAAGAAATGCTTAGTCCATTCCACTATTACGGAGTGACCGATATAAGTATTAACGACCAAGTCATCGAAGATAAAAGCGACTTCAATCTACTTACAGCAAACGAACGCATTGAACGGATCATAGAGAAAGCAACTCTTTACGGTTGCGATGATGGAAATGTACGTGGACTTATTTTCTGTTCTTTAAAAATTGAATGCCACGAGCTATCAGTAGCATTCAACAAACTTCGAAAGAGAAATGGTGCATATTACAACACCGTCGCGCTAACAAGTGATGATTCGGAGGAAACACGAGCAGATGCAATTCGCCGACTTGAAAGCGATCAACTCTCCGAAAAAATCGATTATATTTTTACTGTTGACATTTTCAATGAGGGGATTGATATTCCTCGAATCAATCAAATCATCATGCTCCGTCCGACACAGTCGGCGATTATTTTTGTGCAGCAGTTGGGACGTGGATTGCGAAAAGTGAATACCAAAGAGTACCTAACTGTGATTGATTTCATCGGAAACTACAGCAACAATTACCTTGTTCCCATCGCATTATACGGAGATACTAGCTACAACAAAGACACCCTGCGGAATCTCATCTCCACGGGTAGTCAATTCATGCCTGGCACTTCCACCATCAATTTTGATAAAATCACCAAAGAGAAAATCTTTTCAGCCATCGATTCAGCAAATCTTCAGCTAAAAAAAGACCTCACCACTGACTATAAATTATTGAAGCATAAGCTTGGAAGAGTTCCCATGATGATGGATTTTGTGGCACATGGATCACGTGACCCTTTTAGTTTTGTGGATTATTCAAGGTCCTATTACAACTTCCTCCGTCTGATTGAAACCGATGTTGAACACGTTTGCTCCAAGGATCAAATTGAGCTTTTAGACTTATTCTCGTTAGAAATAAACAATGCGAAACGCGTTGAAGAAAGTGCATTGCTTAGCTTGCTCATCGAACAAGAACATGTTTCACTATCCAACTTCAATGCCTACATGACGAGTACCTTTGGATA
>CANGIC010000113.1 GCA_947453795.1 Flavobacteriales bacterium | reverse complement strand
CTATTTTTTAATTCAATTTTGTTCTTGAACCATGCAATCCGCTCTGGATCACGCATGTAAGCATATTCAATACCGATGGATTGACAATACGTTAAGTTGAGGTGATCGATGATTTCGCGCAATGTAGCCGCACCAATTCCAATTTCCTCTCCAGCGTTGAATACCGAGTTTAGATCACCTTCCTCAAGACCGAAGTTTTCGATGTCTAGTGTGGGCGTGTATTTTCTGCGCTCACGAACAGGGTTTGTCTTCGTGAACAGGTGTCCACGCGAACGGTAGCCATTGATCAAGTTGAGAACCTTAAATTCTTTTTGAAAATTCTCAGGAATTTCTCCGCCGTCTTCATAATTCGTTCGGGCAAAATCAAACCCTTCGAAGAATTTTTTCCAGCCGATATCCACGCTTTCGGGATCCTGACGATACTGTTGGTATAGGTGGTCGATAGCGCTTACATCCGCATTTCCGACGTACGATACTTTGTCCATTTATCTTGTACTCTTGATGGAAAAGCAAAGGTAGGCTTTTCAGTGGATTGGGGGAGTAGGATTTTAAATTAATTCGGGTTCACTATTAATTTTTAGTCGAATTCAAGATTATTCCGCTAATCACTTTAGATTTCGATCAATTCAACCACGGACTAGCCGCCCAACAGTGTATTGTATTTCTCCAATAAGGTGAGGTACTTATTCTTCCAATATTCCGCACTTTCAGACGGAACAGTATAGCTGTTCTCTTCCGCTCTAGGGTCTTCTAAGATGCGGAAACGCTGCAAATCTTGGATGTCATCCGAGAAATTATAATGAATAATCGCACCAATATGAAGAATGTGATCAATGGATAAATTGGGATTGTCAAAGGCATTGTACAACCAACGTCGACTTTTACCCATTCGCTTTGCCAATTGGGTCAATGGAAGTCCACTTTGACGCACGGCCTTCTCAACAATTTCTCCTTTGTGTTGCATAGTACACAAATGTGAGTAACACAACGGGAAAATAAATTACCATTGTGTGCACAAATCTGTGATAAAATGCACTTTATCTCTTCATGAAAAGATCACACGAGTTCGACCTATCTTTGACTCACACAGCATCATCCCCCCTAAAAAATCTTTTTAACTTTGCTCCATGGAACAAAAAGAGGATAAACTGAAGGAGGTCATCTCCCATGCGAAAGAATATGGGTTTGTATTTCCTTCATCTGAGATTTACGATGGCTTGGCGGCAACCTACGATTATGGGCAACTGGGATCGGAGTTGAAAAACAACATCAAATCGTATTGGTGGAAGTCTATGGTACAAATGCATGAAAACATCGTTGGGATTGATTCTGCGATTTTTATGCACCCAACAACATGGAAAGCTTCCGGTCACGTTGACGCCTTCAATGATCCACTTATCGACAATAAAGATTCAAAAAAACGCTACCGTGCAGATGTGTTGTTGGAGGAGCACATGGAAAAAATTCGCCTCAAAATTGAAAAAGAGGTGGAGAAAGGGGTGAAGCGTTTTGGTGATGATTTCGATGAACACCAATTTCGTGCAACCAACCCGAATGTGCTGCGCAATGCAGAGAAAATAAAGGAAATTGAAGACCGCATGCGCACCGCCCTCGAAACGAATGATTTGGAGGGTGTGTATCAGTTGATCATGGATTGCGAGATCGTTTGCCCAATCAGTGGTTCGCGCAACTGGACGGAGGTGCGTCAGTTTAACCTCATGTTCTCGACTGAGCTTGGCTCTGTAGCAGGGGATGCGTCAACGATCTACCTACGTCCGGAAACGGCACAGGGTATTTTTGTGAACTTCTTGAATGTACAGAAATCTGGGCGAATGAAAATTCCTTTTGGGATAGCACAGATAGGTAAGGCCTTTAGAAATGAAATTGTTGCGCGCCAATTTATCTTCCGCATGCGCGAATTCGAACAAATGGAAATGCAGTTTTTCTGCCGCCCAGGTGAAGAAATGAAATGGTACGAATACTGGAAAGATACCCGTTCGAAATGGCACAAAGCACTTGGACTAGGGGATAAACAGTACCGTTTTCACGACCACATCAAACTGGCACATTACGCCAATGCAGCATGTGATATCGAGTTTAACTTCCCAATGGGCTTCAAGGAGCTTGAGGGAATTCACTCCCGCACCGACTTCGATTTGAAACAACACGAGCAATTCTCAGGAAAAAAATTGCAGTATTTTGATCCGGAATTGAATCAGAATTATGTGCCTTTTGTGGTGGAGACATCGGTTGGACTGGACCGCATGTTCTTGGCAGTCTTAAGTGCATCACATAAAAATGAAGTGTTGGAAGATGGTTCCGAGCGAACTGTGCTTTCCATTCCACCGGCTTTGGCACCATACAAGGTGGCGATTATGCCTTTAACAAAAAAAGACGGTTTGCCAGAGAAAGCGCGGGAAATTATCGATGGATTGAAGTTCGATTTCCTTTGTCAATACGATGAAAAAGATTCGATCGGAAAACGCTACCGCCGTCAAGATGCAATTGGAACACCATTCTCCGTAACTGTAGACCACGAAACATTGGAAAACAATACGGTAACCGTTCGTGACCGCGACACCATGGAACAAGTGCGTGTGAACATCGCCGACCTGCATCGTATGATTGATGAAAAGGTGAGCATGAGAACGCTTTTGGTGTAAGCTAGGATTCCTTATTTCTCTTTGAAAGGTTGTGTCTGAAGATGAATAAAGTCCTCGGGGTATTTTTCTATGCCATCAAATCCCAACGCGATGTCTCTTCCATCGGAGGGAATGTGATTGGTCCCGAAGAGATAATCCCAAATACTTAAGGTAATCCCGAAATTGATGCCATTGGGATGACTCTTGGGCATGTGCTTCGCATGGTGCCAAATGTGCATTTTCGGATTGTTGAAGAGGTATTTCAAAGGTCCATAATCGAGTGCGATGTTGGCGTGATTTAAATGTCCAATGAGAATGGTAAAGGCATGAAGGATAAACGCATGCTCCAATTTGAAGTGGAGTAGCCAGGACATGAGTACATACAATCCTGTTTTATAGACCAAAGTTTCCATCCAGTGGTAGCGCAAGTGTGCGGCGAATCCCATCTCAGTGACAGAGTGATGTACCTTGTGGAATTTCCATAACCATTTGTTCCGGTGCAACAAGACATGGATGCCCCATTGAATGAAATCGGCAAGAAAGAAGAAAATAGGAAACTGCAACCACAGGGAAAGTTCGGAAAGATTGAAAATTCCTTTTTTTGGAAGTCCGATGCTTTGCATGACGTACCCGAAATAGCGTTCACTTAGTGAGGACAGCGCAATAAAAATGATGAGGTTGAAAATGAAGAAGTTGAAAAACATGTAAAAGGCATCCAACCAAAAACCTTTGCGGAAAACGCGCTGTTCCTTTCTCCATGGGGCAAGCAATTCCAAAACCCAAACCGCTAGCGATAGATAAATCAATAAATAGAAATAGTTGTCCTTGCTAAATGGATGACTTACACTATTCCAAACATAGGAGGCATAGTTCGAATACAAACGAGAAACATGGTCTAAAAAAGTCATGTGTTATTTTTTGGCAAATGTAATTTGATCCGGATCTTTCTTGTGTAACATTTGTGCTTGTCCTTTGTGCGAATTTAGGGTAAAAACCTGCTCAAGAACGTATTTCTACTTAGTGACATTAGGTAGAAGGCATGAAATCAAAGGCATACCGCACTGAACTTATTCATTGGTCGCTCAAACATGCCTTCTTTTGTTTCATGAAACGCAAAAAAAAATAAAGACATGAAAACAAATTTCTTGAAATCGGCTGTGCTTGTGCTCGGCTCGATTACCACTGCAGCTGCACAGAATACTGGTGCACTCAATGTTGCAGCGACCAAAACAGATCCGAGCTGTTTTGAAACATCGGACGGTACCATTTCACTCGATGTCAACGGTGGGGTAGCCCCATACACATTCAGTTGGTCGAATTCGGAGTCAGCATCAGCGCTCACTGGGCTGCACGCTGGTCTGTATGATGTCACGGTGCACGATGCACTCAATGATGCGGTTTCGCTTTCTTTTGAGTTGCTCAATCCTGAACAACTAACGATCACAGGTGTGGTCACCCCGGTATCAATGCATGGAGGTTCTGACGGTGCAATTGATGTTACGGTGACTGGTCTCGCAGGAGGATTTAATATGCTTTGGTCAAGCACGGATGGTGCTGGATTCGATATCTATCAATTTGACCAAACAAATCTTTCGGGAGGAATCTACAAGTTTGACATTTCCACAGAGTTTGGCTGCAGCGCCTCGGCTACATTTTTCGTAGATCAAGCAAAACCAACGCTTGTTCCGCTGGGAAGCTTCCTAACGAACACCTTTGTTCCGGAACAAAAGGACAGCACCACGCTAATCATGATTTATCCAAACCCTTCTGAAGGAAACTTTGCCTTCAAAAATACTGATGACGTGAAGTCCGTTACGGTTTACAACTCCATTGGGACCTTAGTGGGCGCATTGGACGAACATGAAGTGGGAAGGTCAAATCATGGATTATCGCTCGATCCAGGCATTTACAGTGTAATTTTTGAACGAAAAAATGGCACATTGGAGCGACAAGGATTGGTGATTCGCTAAGCAAACTATTCATCACATGATAAAAAAGAGTCTACATTGGTGGACTCTTTTTTTGTTTTAACCCATCTTGAATTGGCGCAATGATTTCCCTTGCGTATCTTTGTAATTAAATTCCACAGTATGAAATATTCATTGTTTTTTGCACTAGCGTTAATGGCCTGTTCTTCGAACCCGGAGGTCGTTCATCTTCGAACAGAAAAGGCAAAGAAAAAGGAAGTGGTGAAGGTGGAGCCCAGCAAAACGCTTACCGCTGACATCGACGGAATGACCTGTGAAATGGGCTGTGGGGGAAGTATTCGCACAAAATTAAAAGGTACAGGCGCTGTGTCTAGAGTACAGTTCGATTTTGTGGAAGGAAGGAAAACACAAGGCATGACTGTGTTTTTTGATGAAACGAAGATTACTCAAAAACAAATCATGGACATCCTTCTTACCATGAATGAACAGCAGTTTACGCTTGCGAATGTTGCGGTGCAATCCTTGGAAAAATAGATTGTTTCACACCCATTGGGGTAAAAAGCCAATCACCGTCATCTAATTTTAAATTTGTTCTCATTTTGAAGATTCTCGCAGGATAAGCCAGTATCTTTGTTGTACAGCAGAGGAAAATTCCCTTTTGCTTTTCACAGAAACCACTCATAATGAAACCACTTTCACTCAAGAAATGGAGATTCTTCTTCCTTTCTGTCTTCTTGACGACTCCAGTATTGATCTTCAGTCAAGCCATCAATATGACAACCAACGCGGCAGTGCCTGTCTCAACGACGACTTGTTCGGCAACATTTTTTGATAATGGTGGAAGTGCAGGGTCTTATACCAACACACCTGGAACATATACCCAAACCTTTTGCCCGTTAACGTCGTCATACGGAATTCATTTGTTCATCTCTACCATTGATTTAAAGCAAACAGGAAACGCATCCAACGATGATCAGTTGCTCGTTTATCTGGGAAGTGGAACAGGGGGAACTTTACTCTATACTTCTCCTGTCGATGTATTGGCTACCAATCTTGAATTTTACAGCAATACAGGGCAATGTTTAACCATTGTTTTCAAACAAAATGGAAGCAATACGGGCAATGCCCCCGGTTGGTCGGCTACGGTAAATTGCGAACCATTGTTTTCGATTACACAAGTGGAAAGTGTGGTTCAAGCTTGTGGGGAGGCCTTTGTCGATCCGGGAGGAATCGCCGGAATGTACGCGGCCAGCTCCAATACAACACCCTTACCAACGGGTTATTACCCCAACAATGCGGTGCATACCTATACTTTTTTGCCGGCTACCACGGGCACTTATGTCACGCTCAATTTTTCGAAATTCAAATTGGATGTTACGGACAGACTTATCATCATCGATGGCGCTGGAACAAACGCAGGAATTTTGGGTCAATACAGTGGAACAACCCTGCCTCCATCGTTTACGGCCTCTACCAATAGTGGTTGTCTGAAAGTCATTTTCATTAGTGACGCTGCAACTTCTGCTCCAGGGTGGATCGCCCAAGTGGGTTGCGCCTCAAGTCCAGGCAATGCTCAAGCACTTTGTAGTTCAGCCAATTGCAGTGGCACTTGCGGATATACCATTTGTTCGAGTGGTGCGTTTCCAGTGAGCAGCGGCAGCGGCATTGGCATTCAGGAGGGTTTCACTGCTAATTCAATGGGTTGTCTTGGGGTGAATGGAGAAATAAACTCTACATGGTACTATTTTAAAACAGAAATGAGCGGAACCTTGGGATTTGTTATAGATCCTCCTGCTGGATTGGATTTTGATTTTGCGCTTTATGGCCCAGGAAACGGGTCGGTGGTGTGTCCACTCAATACGGGTAGCGCTCCTCTGCGCTGTAGTTTTGCCAACAATAATTTGTCTACGGCACAAGGAAATGTTGGTTTGGTGGATGGCGCCGGTGATCTTACTGAAGGTGTTTCTGGCGATGGTTTTGTTGAAGATCTAGCCGTACTCGCTGGGGAAGAATACGCCCTTTTAATCAATTCTTTTTCGAATGGAAATCCGCAAGCAGCACCAACAATTACATGGTCGGGAACAGCAATGAGTGGTTTGATTTGTGGGTTTGCCTTGGCCGGTGAGGTCATCTCCTTTGATGGCTATCATTACCAAGGAGCGAATGTGCTGCATTGGAAAACGGCATCAGAACACAATACGGATTATTTTACCCTAAAGAAAAGCAACGATGGGAACGATTGGCATACCTTAGCCACCATCAGTGCTGCCGGAACCTCCAATGCCATTTTGACCTATCAGCTGACGGATGAGGAGAGTGAGGGGATGAATTATTACGATTTATTCCTTACCGATATGGACGGCAAACAAAGCCACATCAGTGCCATTGCTGTCAATGCTGATCTTTGTTCTGATGGATTCATTTCGGCCTATTTCCCCAATCCCACAAATGGAAAAATTAGTTTTCTGTACTGTGGATCAAACTTCGAAGATGCACTTGATGTCAAGATACACAATGCTTTTGGTACCTTGGTTTTTGATACAGCTATTCACGAATTCAAAGAATCATCCGCGATTGAATTGGATTTATCGAACTTGGAAAATGGAGTGTATTATGCAACGATTTACCAGAATGGAGAAGTTCAAACAAAACGGATTTCCTTGGTGAAATGAGGCCTGGAGCATCTGTTAATCCTCAACTGTATTTCTTGCGCAGGTAAATTTTGTACGCCTCCCGGAACAAAATCCGTTGGGAAAGTTGGGAAAGAAAATCTACCTGAGTGGTCAGCGAAAGGAATTCTTTTTCTGGCAGATCAATGGTGTATAGCAGTTGCAACAAGCGTGTTTCGCCTTCTTGCATCAAGTCGGCAATGCGTTCGGCCAACAATGATTCGATGGCTTCTTTAGAGAAGGCAGTGGTTGAAAATTCTTCTGGAAAAAAGAGATTGAACTTTCCAAAGTCCTTGGCAATTTGCTCTTGCGTCTTGATCACGAAAGCAGCATCGTTCAAGGACTGCTGTAAGGCTTGGAATTCAATCAGATCGCTCATGTTCAGCGCTTAGCAGATGCCACCTCCGGCGTTGAATCCTTTTTCAGGAACCATGAAGCTCAAGTTTCCTTCCGCATCTTCCGCCATTAAAATCATTCCTTGTGACTCTATACCTCTGATTTTTCTCGGAGCTAAATTCAAAAGTACACTCACTGTTTTTCCAATCACATCTTCGGGTGCGTAATGCGCTGCAATCCCAGAAACAATCGTTCGTTTATCGATGCCAGTGTCTACCAATAGTTTTAGCAACTTATCAGCCTTCTCTACTTTTTCCGCTTCGAGAATGGTCCCCAATCGGATGTCCATTTTACTGAAATCGTCAAACGTTACTTCCTCTTTTTGAGGTTCAAATATTGATTCGACCATGATTGTGCTTTTCAATTTCGCCACTTCGGCTTCTACAAGTTCATCTTCAATTTTTCGGAAGAGAATTGAAGGCTCACGCGTAAGTGTTCCTTCAGCAATGAGATCTCCGCGTCCTGCATCGCTCCATTGGTCTGTGTGAATGTT
>CANGIC010000112.1 GCA_947453795.1 Flavobacteriales bacterium | reverse complement strand
TGGATCCAACAGCGAAAAATGGTGTTCCACCTTCAGGATCATTCGGTGATGAAGGCAATTCACGGTCAACCGCGTGACAAAGGGCCACAAGCACAAGTGCCACAAACTGTGGTGCATCTCAATTTCCCAGGAGCGAATGAGGTGAAAAACATAGAGAAATTTCTTCCTTCTCCGTATTATTACAACTTCTTCAAAGGAAACGATTCGTCGAAATGGCGGTCGAATGTGCACGGCTATTCGGAAGCAATTCTGCACGAATTTTACAATGGTATAGATTTGAAGCTCATCGAAGAACAGGCGCAATTGAAGTATGAATTTCACGTGCAGCCAAGGGTTTCTGCTCAGGTCATTCGGTTCAATTATTCCGGACAAGAGAAGGTTGATTTAGACAAAAAAGGAAACCTGGTGGTATCCACAGCGCTCGGACAAATCATCGAACAAAAACCCTATGCGTATCAAATCATCAATGGTTCAATCCGAACCGTCGCATGTGCCTTCCAATTGGTGGGAAATGAGGTTTCTTTTCAGTTGGGGAATTACGATCCAAACGCGATTTTAGTGATCGACCCTGTGCTGGTATTCGCCACGTATTCGGGATCTGTAACCGATAACTTTGGGATGACAGCCACCTATGGGTACGATGGTACAGCTTATTCTGCTGGAACGGTTTTCGGAAATGCTTATCCTACACCAGATAATAATGCGTTTGATGTCAATTCCAATTTTACGGTGGCATCGAATACAACGTATGGCATTACCGATGTCTTTGTGTCGAAGTATACACCCGATGGAACCAATATGATTTGGACGACATTTCTGGGAGGCGGCGATGACCTTCAGGGTACGGAAACCGCCCACAGTATGATTTGCGATAAACTCAACAATTTATACATTTACGGGGCAACTTCAAGTACGGATTTCCCGATGGTCAATGGCTATCAATCCACTCATGGCGGTGGAGTCGCCAATGCCAATTTCTATTTTAACGGGGTATATTTTTCCAATCAAGGAACGGATATTTATGTGGCGAAATTGAGTGCCAATGGACAAAATTTGCTGGGGTCAACATTTATGGGGGGATCACAAAATGATGGGATTAATACAAAAGTTTCTTCGGGGACTTATAATTCTGTTGCGGCCTATGACTCACTCACTTCCAATTATGGAGACCAATTCCGAGGCGAAATCATGTTGGATCCTGCGGGGAATTGTCTGATTGCATCCTGTTCGCGCTCGACGGATTTTCCTGTACTAAACCCCTTCCAGGCGAACAATGCTGGAATGCAGGATGGTGTGCTCTTTAAGTTGACGCCCAACTTATCCAATTTGGTGTGGTCGAGTTACTACGGTGGAGCGAACAACGATGCCTGTTACTCTGTAAAAATAGATTCTAGCTTAAATATTGTTTTCTCAGGAGGGACAAGTTCAGTCAACTTGCCGTTTACAACAGGTGGCTGGCAATCGACATACAATGGCGGAAAGACAGATGGTTTCGTGATGAAGTTAAATCCAGCAGCAACATCGGTACTCGCCGGTTCGTACATTGGGACACCCAATTATGATCAAGCATTTTTTGTAGAAATCGACCGCAATGACAATGTTTTCTTGTTGGGGCAATCTGCCGGTGGAACCTTTCCGGTTAATAATGCGGCGTTTGTGAATCCAAACAGCAGTCAGTTTGTGATGAAGATGAATCCATCGCTTACAAGTGTCCTAAATTCAACAGTATTTGGGAACGGCGGTGCGACAACCAATATTTCACCTTCTGCCTTTTTGGTGGATATCTGTGGGAATCTATACATATCGGGGTGGGGAGCGAACATTCTTCAAGGAACACCGCTGTCGGGCATGCCAGTTTCACCAAATGCCTTTCAGCAAAATCCAGGTAATGGATTTGATTTCTATTTACTCGTAATTGAACGTGGATTTGACGTTATGTTGTATGGTACATACTTAGGTGGGAATCAAGCAAATGAGCATGTGGATGGCGGAACTTCACGCTTCGACAAAAATGGGGTAGTCTATCAATCGGTGTGTGGTGGATGTGGTGGTCATTCCGATTTTCCAACAACACCTGGGGCATGGTCGAATCTCAATTTGAGTTCGAATTGCAACAATATCGTCTTCAAGTTTGATTTTCAGTTGATTCCAAACGCCGAGTTTACAGCCGATCAAACCTTGGGCTGCGCCGACTTCACGGTAACTTTGGATAATTTTTCGACCCAGTCGGATTCGTACTTATGGGATTTTGGTAATGGTGACACCTCTACAGTAATCTTCAATCCAACGATCACCTACACGCAGCCGGGCGACTATCTCGTGTATTTATATGTGACCGATAGTGTTTGCTTGCTCACCGATACGGCTCAAATTGCGATTACTGTGACCGATGCCATTCAATTGCAAGTGCAAAATGACGTATCGTTATGCTCTCCGGTTCCAATGACCTTTACTGCAAATTCACTTGGAACTGCGACGTATTTCATTTGGTCGGAATCGTCCGATTTTAGCAATCCGTTGAATGCCCCACAAGATTCTGTCATTACGTATTTGCCGTCTGGAAGTACGGTCTTGTATGTCATGGCGGGAAATGAGGGCTGTTACCAAAAAGATTCGGTGGTCGTCACCTTTGTGAGTTCGGCACTTTCTCTAGCTGCCAATGATTCGATTTGCGCGGGTGAAACGGCCATTGTGACAGCGGTCAGTTTGGATCCAAGTATTCAATTTACCTACGACTGGGGTCCTGATTCATTATTGATTGCCCCAGGCACGGGTGCATCGGTTGGATTTAAACCCCATGTCACCCAATATGTCTATGTGACCGCTAGTGCGAGCAATGGCTGTGTGATTACGGATTCCTTGTTAATCGCAGTTAGTTCCATTGCCAATGGTTCGGTCATCGCTTCGGCCAATCCAACCTTGGTGCCTGAAGGTGGTCAAACAACACTTTCAGGTCAACCTTCGGGTATGAGTTACACCTGGACGCCAGCTGCGGGCGTGACCAATCCTTTGATGCAATCTACCTTAGCAACAGTAGATCAAACGACCATTTACACCTTATCTGTTTCAGATGGTATTTGTACCAAAAGTGATACGGCCTTGGTGAAGACCTTCGCCTTTATTTGCGGCGAACCCTATGTTTTCGTTCCGAATGCCTTTTCGCCAAATGGCGACAATGAAAACGATGTATTGTACGTCCGTGGAATAATGATCGAAGGCATGGTGTTTCGCGTTTTTGACCGCTGGGGAGAGATGGTATTCGAATCTACCGACCGCGACTTTGGGTGGGATGGAACCTTCCGCGGAAAAGCATTGGATCCCGATGTCTATGATTATTACCTCAAAGCCGTGTGCATCGATGGGAATGAATCCATCATCAAAGGGAATATTTCTCTCATGAGATAAAACAAACATCAACTTTAATAAATAATCTCCAAATGAAAAAAATCATTCAAGCAAAATCTGAGAAGTTTCTCGAACAATACCTCAACAACCCAAGTCCAACAGGATTTGAATCCGAAGGACAAAAATTATGGCTTTCGTATTTAAAGCCCTACATCGACACTTATTTTACGGATAACTATGGCTCTGTCGTTGGGGTAATCAATCCAGATGCACCGTATAAAGTTGTGATTGAAGCACATGCCGATGAGATTTCTTGGTTTGTACATTACATCACGAAAGACGGCTTTATTTATCTCCGCAGAAACGGAGGGTCTGACCATCAAATTGCTCCGTCAAAACGTGTGAACATTCATACCGACAAAGGAATCGTGCGCGCGGTTTTTGGTTGGCCAGCGATTCACATGCGTTCTACAAAGGAAGAGGCACCATCTATGAAAAATATCTTTCTTGATTGTGGCTGTGATTCCAAAGAAGAAGTGGAAAAATTGGGTGTACATGTCGGTTGTGTGATCACCTTTGAAGACGAGTTCATGATTTTGAATAAAAACCGCTATGTCGGTCGTGCCTTGGATAACCGTGTTGGTGGATTCATGATTGCCGAAGTAGCGCGTTTGCTCAAAGAAAATAAGGTGAAGTTGCCCTTTGGTTTGTATGTGGTGAATTCTGTTCAGGAAGAAATTGGATTGCGTGGAGCTGAAATGATTGCCCGGAAAATAAAACCAGATGTGGCGATCATCACCGATGTATGTCACGATACACATACGCCAATGGTCGATAAAATTGAAAATGGCGATCAAAAGTCAGGGGCAGGTCCCGTGTTGACCTATGGTCCGGCAGTGCAGAATAACTTGTTGAAACACATCATTTCTGCTGCGGAGAAAAACAAAATCAAGTTCCAACGTGCAGCAGCTTCGCGTTCAACGGGAACTGATACGGATGCTTTCGCCTATTCACACGAAGGAGTGCCAAGTGCATTGATCTCCTTGCCATTGCGCTACATGCACACGACGGTTGAAACAGTGCGCAAAGAAGATGTCGAAGCAACGATTCAGTTGATTTATGAATCCGTCGTCGCCTTAAAAGACGGACAAGATTTTCGCTATTTTAAATAACAACAGATAATTTAATCCAATCGTCAAATTAACGAACTGAAAATCGTAATTTGGCACACTAAAATCTAATAAGACTATTCACTATGAAAAGATTTACTTTTTTGGCGGCGTCATTGTTCATTGGTTTGGGAGCAAATGCCCAGCTATTTTCAGATGATTTCGAAGCCTACACAACAGGGGCATTAGGGCCTCAATCGACATCTTGGTCTACATGGAGTGGAACAGAAGGTGGAGCAGAAGATGGAATTGTTTCTACAGCACAAGCAAGCAGCGGAACAAAATCAATTTATTTTAACTCAACAGTGGCCAACGGTGGACCTCAAGATTGTGTATTGGATTTCGGTCCGATGTACACATCTGGCGTATTTACTTACCAATCTAAATTTTATGTCGCGAACGGTAAGTCTGCCTACTTTAACTTACAAGCAACACAAACGATTGGTCAAACGTGGGCATTGAACGTGAACATGAACAATGGTGGGGTATATGTTGATGATGGAATCACTGCAGATTTAGCAATCGGTTCATACACGCCAGCAACTTGGTTTACATTGAAAATTGAAGCGAATCTTTCACTTGGTATTTGGAAAGCATTTGTTGATGGTACATTAATCGGTGTTTGGGAAAATGGAGTGAATTCATTGGCTTCTATCGATATTTTCCCGCTTCAAGGAAGCCAGTTTTATGTGGATGATGTTAGCTTTGATCACCAAACATATACACTTTCTTCGTTGAATGCAGCAATTTCTGGATTGGATATGGCAGGAAACATTGCAACGCAAATAGTTTCTCCAACAGTAACGGTAATGAATGCTGGTTCAACGGCTGTAACATCATTCGATGTGGTATTGAATTATGCTGGAACACCTTATACACAAAACATTACAGGTCAAAATTTGGCTTCATTGGCATCTTACACGGTGACGTTCCCGAATGTTACTTTGGTAGCTGGAGCAAACAATGCAATTGCAACTGTTTCGAATGTGAATGGAGGTGTTGACAATGTTGTTGGAGACAATAGCGCAACAATCATCGTTGATCCAGTTGTTCCTGCAGTGGGTAAAATGGTTGTAGGTGAAGAAGGTACTGGTACATGGTGCCAATGGTGTCCACGTGGTGCTGTTTATATGGACATGTTCGAACAAGAGTATGATCAATTCTGGGCGGGTATCGCTGTGCACAATGGAGATCCAATGACAGTAACAGATTATGATACTGGAATGAGCGGATTTATCGGTGGATATCCAAGTGCGATTGTTGACCGTGGTACTGATGTAGATCCATCTGGAATGGGTCCTGACTTCTTTACACGTTTGCAAACAGCACCGGTTGCTTTTATTCAAAATGGTGCAACTTGGGATGCAGCGACACGAACATTGAATGTGTCTGTATCGTGTGATTTCCAAACTGCAGCAAACAACAACTACAAATTGGCTTGTGTATTGACGGAAGATGATGTGACAGGAACAACTGGAGCATACAACCAATCGAATGCTTACGCTGGTGGTGCAAATGGTGTGATGGGTGGATTCGAAGCTTTGTCTAATCCAGTTCCAGCAGCACAAATGGTTTACAACCACGTAGCCCGTGCAATTGCTCCTTCATTTACAGGTTTGGCTACGGCTTTCCCGGCAACCGTGAATACAGGTGATGTATTGACAAACAATTTCTCTTTTGTGCTACCTGCAACATGGGATGAGACAAAAATTCACATCATCGGGTTGTTGTTCGATCCATCAGGACGTATCGATAACGCGGGTAAAGCAACAATTACTGAGGCGGTAGCGAATGGTTATGTGAACGGTAACGGAGCAGGTGTTGAGGATTTGACATTGAATGGTCCAGACCAAGTGATGACGGTATATCCAAACCCAGCGGGTGCATATACAACAGTTGCGATCCAATTGACACAAGAATCTGCGGTTGCACTTCGCGTTGTGGATATGTCAGGAAAAACAGTAGCATTTAAAAACTACGGTTCAATGAATGGTGCGTCAACAATCGACATGAATACATCAATGCTCGATGCAGGCGTGTACATGATTGAATTGACGGTAAACAATCAAACGATGGTTCAGCGTTTGATCGTTGAATAAGAAATAAAAATTTCAATGAATTAGGGTGGCTTCGGTCACCCTTTTTTGTGTCCATCAACGAAAATCGAATACCTTTGCGCCATGAAATGGATTGGAGAACGCGTTAGCTTCAGTGAAGACAAGATTCGCACAACGATAGTGATTGAACCAGAGAACACCTTTTGGGTGAAAGGACTCATGGGCGCATGGCTTTCCATGTGGTTGACCATTGGTGCGGTGGTGATTTGGGCGTATTTCACCTTGAAATTGACAAGCCAAGAACGGATTATCTTGCTTGTATTTCTGTCCTTCTGGGTGTATTATGCAGTAAAGGTCGCTCGATCGTTTTTTTGGCTCCTCTGGGGAAAAGAGATGATCAAGATCGATGAGGCATCATTGACCTACAAAAAGTCCATCAAAAAATACGGAAGGGCAGTGCCCTATTATTTTGAAAACATCAATAAGATGGCGATGTCCGTGCCAGAAGAACGTTCATTGCAGCGCGTTTGGGAAGCATCACCATGGATTCGTGGTGGCGAACGCATCGAGTTTCAATACAACGGCAAGATGATTCGCTTCGGTCGCAAGCTAAATGAGAAGGATGCGAAGTTGTTGTTTCAGCTCGTGACGAAGCGCATGGAGGAGAGATTGAAGAAAATTAAAAATTAAGGATTAAAAATTTGGCGCTGCGCAATTTGATCCTGTCGGAATTTGATGCCTTCGGCAATTTGAGGTAAGATCAAGTCTTTCAGCGCAGTGGTCCATTGTCTTTTATTCCGCATATGCGGAAGGGTCTTTTGTCTTCAACGGTGTCTTCGAGTCTGCTGCCGCACCTCAGCCACCACTTTTACACTTTGGTATTCGAAGAATGATTAAGTCTTTAAGCGCAGCGGTCCATTGTCCTTTGAAGCTCAAAGAGCGAAGAAGTGCTTTTGTCTTTTATTCCGCATATGCGGAAGGGTCTTTTGTCTTCAACGGTGTCTTCGAGTCTGCTACCGCACCTAAGCCACCACTTTTACACTTCGGTATTCGAAGAATGATAGGGTCTTTAAGCGCAGCGGTCTTTTGTCTTTTATTCCGCATATGCGGAAGGGTCTTTTGTCTAATCTGTTACTTTTCAGAAAAAAGGCATTTACCCCTCGGTTTTTTAAATTGAACAGCATGATTTATAAGGTACTTTTTTCAGCAGTATGTATTTGGACGGCGCTCAGTGCGTGTAGTCAAGCGGACACAACAAAAGAACAGCATCCAAAAACGCCAACACCAAAGCCAACGGAAGATACGACCCAGGTCTTTTCGTTTATCAACCCATCCGGAAAAACCATAGAAACCCGATTTCCAGCGCCTCCAGGATTTGTGCGCGACAGCAGTTCAGCCAATTCTTTTACAAGTTATTTGCGCAATCTTCTACTCAAGCCCGACGGTTCACCTGTACTTTTATACGACGGATCTCAGAAGGGCTACCAAGATGGACAATGTGCAGTAGTGAATTTACCGATCGGCAAAAAAGATTTACACCAGTGTGCGGATGCACTCATGCGTTTGCGTGCGGAGTATCTTTGGAATCAAAAGCGTTACGATGAAATTGGCTTCCACTTGGTGAGTGGTTTTTACACCAAATACACCCCATGGATGAATGGTTCACGTGTGAGTTTGCAGGGC
>CANGIC010000111.1 GCA_947453795.1 Flavobacteriales bacterium | reverse complement strand
TTTACCGCAATGGAATCAATTTCGTCCAGTTTCTTGGCTGAAACACCAAACTCTTCCGGAGCGGAAAATTTCAATCGTCCTGACCACGGATAGGTGATTCCGCTTTCCCGTGGGTGATCCTTGCTAATCGTAAAAGGCAATTTTCCCCACGCAGGTATAGCTCCAAAGATAAGTTGAGCGACACGGTTTTGGCAGCGCCCATTATTTTCATAGGCGGCAATTACACCTTTGAAATGTGAAACATCCATGCCTTTCAAAGCCAACGGATTACCAAATAATACCAGGACATTCTCCTTAGAAGGATCAGCCATTTTCAATACATGATTGATTTCCTCGCCAAAGCCAAAGTTGTCTTTCAAACGAACGGTACTGCTATGTAAACCTGTAATTACCACATCGTATTTGTGCGCAATCTTGGACATGCCTGCACGCGCCTCTTCAACGGTTTCAAAGTGGTAGTCGTCCGTGTTCACGAAAAGCTGAATGGCTTCTTTAAATGGAGTAGATGGCCCACCAATTGATACTCGCGCTATCGAACGGTCAAGGCGAGCAAGTGGTAAAATGCTGTCATTGTTCTTCAACACAGCAATGGCACGCTCGTACACTTGTGATTTTGCCATATCCACTTCTGCTGTGCTGTACGATTTTACACCACCTTTTTCAGGAAGAAATTTCTCCTTTGCCTTCAATATTTTTAAGCAGCGTGCATCAATTTCAGCCAAGCTAATGTTTCCACTTTCCACCTTATTTCGAATCGCCAAAATCGCAGCACCAACATCCTCCGGAAAAAGCAAAATGTCACATCCCGCTTCAAATGCTTTCACGGCCACTTCCGATTTTCCATAGCGATCCGCCACAGCTTTCATGTTTAAGGCATCGGAAATCACCAAACCTTGGTAGTTCAATTTACCTTGTAAATAATCGTGAATCACCTTTTTACTCAAGCTCGCCGGAGTACCTGAATCGTCAAGCGCTGGAACATTCAGGTGTCCAATCATAACAGATGAACTTCCTGCGTCAAATCCTTCCGCAAAAGGCGGCAAATCAATCGCTTCGATAGCAGCTATACTTTCATTTATTGTTGGCAAATCGAGGTGAGAATCGATGTCAGTATTTCCATGACCGGGAAAATGCTTGACACTTGTCATGACACCCGCACCCTCCATGCCTTTGACAAAAGCCCGAACTTGTCGTCCCACTTTTACTGGGTTTTCTCCAAAAGAACGAAAGCCAATGACAGGATTTTTGGGATTGCTATTCACATCTGCCACTGGGGCAAAATTGATATGAATACCTAATTCACGGCACTCGTTGGCCATCATCGCTGCCAATTTCTCCGTCAATTCCACAGAGTCGGCTGCACCAATCGTATAGGCATAGGGAAAGCGGTCTTCGCTGGCCAAGCGCATTTGGACACCCCATTCTGCATCCATACCAATCAATAAGGGGACCTTCGATTCTGATTGAAAGCGCGCTATGGCTTGTGTCAAGTCAGATCGTTCACCTTTAAAAAAGATCACACCGCCAATACGGTTTTTTTCTATTAAGGCCGAAACTTCATTGAGGTGCGTCAATCCTTGTCCAGAATACGCAGCGATCATAAAGAACTGACCTATTTTTTCCTCGAGCGTCATTTGCGCGAGTTGCTTTTCGGCCCATCCTTTTTCGAACTGAAATTTCTTTTCCGCATATCGTTGCTGAGAAGTAGAACGATCGCTGATGAAAGACAACATGGGCATGGCGATTACCAATCCACACCAAAAAATATTTAAGAGAATTCCTGCTCGCTTCATAGGTCAAAAATAAGGATTTCAATGAGGATAAGGGCCAATTGTTGTGCTTTCTTTCGCAATGTATGTCGCTTTGTCATGTTCATATTTTTTGGAACAATAATTGGCAAAAGGTGTGCGAAAAAACGAGGAAAAACCTATTTTTGTTCGAATACCGAAAGCCATGCAATTCAAGTTTTTAAATAAGACATTCAAGCCGAAAAATTTTAACTATTCGCCCATGTATTATGATGAGCGTAAAGAACGTTTAGAATTGAAAAAGGCACAGTATGCGCGTTTATCCGACGAAGACATTTCAGAAGAGGAACGCAAAACCATGCTTCGTCAGTCGATGCATGAAACGTGGGATCGCTCGAAACATGCGCAGCAACAGCGCTACAGCTCAAACATGCGCACCATCATTTTACTAGTGGTGATTGTCGTTCTGGGTTACTTCATTTTCAACGGAATGGATGATGTCGATACGGTAGTAAAAAAACTTGTTTAATGCGATGAGCGATTTAATCCGTTTATTGCCCGACCATATTGCCAATCAAATTGCTGCAGGAGAAGTCATTCAGCGACCTGCTTCTGTCGTGAAAGAAATGATGGAAAATGCCATCGATGCTGGTGCGGATAAAATTCATGTAATCATTAAAGATGCTGGACGAACATTAATTCGCATTGTTGACAACGGAAATGGCATGAGTCCAAACGATGCAGTGCTCTGTTTTGATCGACACGCAACAAGTAAGGTGCGCACGGCAGATGACTTATTTGCGTTGACAACCAAAGGGTTTCGTGGCGAGGCCTTGGCATCTGTAGCGGCGATCGCTCATGTTTCCCTGCAAACCCGCCGCGAAGAAGATGAGACCGGCAGAAGTATCGTTGTTGAGGGAACGAAAATCAAATCAAATGAGGCCTGTGTTTGCCCGATTGGGACAACCTTCGATGTGAAAAATTTATTTTTCAATGTTCCAGCGCGCCGCAATTTTCTAAAGTCGGACAATGTCGAATTCAATCATATTCGCGAGGAATTTGAACGCATTGTATTGGCGCATCCAACTCTTGGATTCACGCTTTCCCACAATGATGTTGAGACCTACCATTTGACCCCTGGCATTTTGCGGAAACGCATTGTGGACATTTTGGGCAAAGGGGCAAACGATAGACTCGTGCCAGTTGAAGAGAAAACCGATATTGTCAACTTAACGGGTTATGTCCTCAAACCAGAATTTTCGCGCAAGACACGAGGTGAACAGTATCTTTTTGTCAATGACCGTTATTTCAGAGACAATTACCTTGGACATGCCGTAAACAAAGCATTTGAAGGACTAGTAGCGCCAAAGAACTTTCCTGGTTATTTTTTATACTTAACCATTGATCCGAAAAAGATCGATGTCAATGTGCATCCTACAAAAACAGAAATTAAGTTTGAAGAGGACAAACACATTTATATGATCATTCTCAGTGCCATAAAACAAACGCTGGGTAAATACAATGTTATGCCCTCCCTTGATTTTGAGCAAGAGACAAGCTTTGAACTACCTTATTCCATGAAGAACCAACCTGTCGTTGAACCGGAAATAAAGGTTAATCCGATGTACAATCCGTTTCATTCCAACAGCGGCAAAGGATCAAGTAGCGGTTTCACGAAGGCCGTGAGTGCGCAAGGATTCGGAAAAACTGCGGCAAGCACTCAAGATTGGGAGAATTTTTATTCCATCGAAGATGAAGTAAAAGACAAACAAGGACTGTTGATTGAGGCGGAGGACGAAGCATACGCAGCGAAGGAATCCTTGATCAAAGACAAGTTTTTAATCACCACCTGTCGCTCGGGTTTATTGCTGATTGATATCCAAAGAGCATTTGAACGAATGGTTTACGATGAGCTATTCAATAGATTCATTTCTAATCCAATAGAATCACAATCTCTATTGTTTCCAGTGGAAAGAAATGTGAGTAAACAGGAACATAGCGCTTGGGAAGAACAACAACAAATGCTTCATCGCTTGGGCTTTCAATGGGAAATGAAGGACGATACTTTACAGATTTCCGCCGTACCTTCTGTTTTGGAACAGGAGACCATCCCCGCGTGCGTCGATTTAATCCTAGAAGAAATTGCATTCAAAACCATTGACAAAGGAGATATTGCCCATTTGATCGTTCGGTCCGTCGCAGCTGCAGCGGGAAGGAAAAAACACCAGCTTTCAGGAGCCGCCGCAGATCAGTTTATCGAATTGCTTTTTGCCTGTCCCGAACATGCCTTAACTCCATCAGGAAAAAAGATAATGCAAACCTTGACCCTAGACGAAATATCCAATAGATTTTAGCAATGAATTTTTTAAATAACATTCCTCAAGTAACGAAAAACCTATTGTTGTTGAACATCACAGTGTTTATCGTGGTGCTCATCTTGGCACAGCAAGGAGACAATTATACTGGATTACTTGGCGCGCACTACATCAACTCGCCGTTGTTTGAACCCTTTCAGATGATCACTTACATGTTCATGCATAGCTTGAACGACTTTTTACATATCATTTTTAACATGCTGCTCCTGGTCATGTTTGGTGCGCATCTTGAACGACTTTGGGGTCCAAAGCGGTTTTTCCTCTTTTATTTTGCCTGTGGAATTGGGGCATTTGCGCTTTACAATGCCATTGGGGTCTGGGAAATCATGGAATTGAAAAAAGACCTTGTCGCCTTGGGGTATGACCTTTCCACCTTAGACAATATCTTGATTAACAATTTCCCATTGAAGGCAACAACGAATTTAGAACATGAAATGATGACAAAGGGAGGCGCCGATGTTGTCAATAATTACTTCCGAATGATTCAAACACCCATGGTTGGGGCTTCGGGAGCACTATTTGGCGTGCTTGCCGCTTTCGGTGTATTGTTTCCAAACACACAATTGATGCTCATCTTCCCTCCCATTCCCATTAAAGCAAAATACCTTATTGGTGCGTATTTTATTTTTGAAGTGTACAACAGTTTTAATGCAAATGATCAAATCGCACACTTGGCGCATGTAGGTGGTGCCATTGTAGGCGTTATCCTGGTATTGATCTGGCGTAAAACAGACCGTTCAAATTTTTACTGATGCAGACTGAACGTACCTTTATCGATGATTTAAAGTATCAATTCGCCCATGGTGGAATGACGATTCGTCTAATCATGGTGAATGCAGCGGTATTTTTAATCGTAAAAATACTGTCTGTTTTTGGTGGATTAGCGACTGGCACTGCTGAAAATGGTGTGGATGAATTCTTACACCTTTTCTTTTCATTGGATGTACAACTACCCTCCTTCTTCATGCATCCTTGGGGTTTGTTGACCTCCATCTTCGCGCATTACGATTTTTTCCATTTTCTATTCAACATGATCTTCTTGTATTTCTCGGGACGCATGTTTGAATCGTTGTTTGATGGAAAACGGCTTTTAAACACCTACCTATTGGGAGGATTGTTCGGTGGGATTTTAGAAATTGTTGCACATTTGTTGCCTGGAGTGCCTGAAGGTCAATTCGTGGTTGGTGCTTCGGGTGCCATCATGGCTGTGTTTGTCGCCTTGGCATTTTACCGTCCAAACATGCAAGTGATGCTTTTCGGGGTCTTACCCGTTCGAATTATTATTCTTGCTGGCGTCTTTGTCTTAATGGATTTATTTTCACTCAGCGTGGAAAGTTTAAAAACCAGCAATACGGCACATTTTGCGCATATCGGCGGCGCAATCATTGGTGCACTCTCTGTTCAGAACATTCACAGTAAATCCAATATCATTATGATCTTTAAGCGATTAAGCGATTGGTTCCTCGGACTATTTCGCAAAAACTCGAAAATGAAAGTCAAAAAAGGTGGACGAACCGCACAATTCAAGACCGATGAGGAATACAACCTTGAAGCGAAAGAGAAACAAGCAAAAATAGATGCTATTTTGGACAAGATTTCTCGCTCAGGATATGATTCATTGACAAAAGCAGAGAAGGATTTTTTATTTACTCAAAGCAAAAAGTAGGCAATGTCAAAATTCCTTCGCATATCCACCTTGTTTAAACTGCTGACACTCCTTTGTCTGTGTGGATTGCTATTGGCCTATTTAACCCCTTTTGTCCACCCCAACACCTTAAAAATCCTTCCATTCTTTGGCTTGGCCTATCCAATCATTTTATTGTGCACTTTGCTGACTTTAGTGGTTTGGATTTTTGCAAAATCGCGCATGGTCATTTTAATTGTCTTGGTACTGCTTGTAGGTGGTAAACTTCATTTCAGGATGTTTACATTGGGTTCCAATGAAAGTGAGTTACCTGCTGAGGAAAACATTCTGCATGTGATGAGCTACAACGTTCGGCTTTTTGATTTGTACAACAACGACATTGAACAACGCAACAAAAACAAGGATTCCATTTTCTCGTATATCGCCTCACAAGCGCCCGATATTGTTTGTTTTCAAGAATTTTACCACCAAGATCGACCAACAAACTTTACCACAAAAGATTCATTGGTCAAATTGCTGGAAACGAAAGATTTTCACGAGCGCTATGCACACAAGCTGCGTGGACGACAGAACTTCGGCGTGGTAATTTTGTCGAAATACCCCATGATAGCTAAAGGTGATGTCATGTTTTCCACCCAAGGAAATCAAGATTTCAACTACTGTATATACTCCGACATTGTAAAAAACAAAGATACATTTCGCATTTACAACGTGCATTTACAGTCCATCAAGCTTCAGGAAGACGACTATTCGAAATTTTCAGACAATGCGGTAAAAGAGGCCCCTAAATCTATGTTTCGCAGGGTAATAGATAAATTGCGCATTGCCTATCCAAAACGTGCAGACCAAGCGCGACGAGTCATGGAACACGTGCAAACTTCTCCTTATCCGACGATTGTTTGTGGTGATTTTAATGACACCCCGATGTCTTATACCTATCACCAATTCAGTAAATTGCTGATAGATGCCTACCGCAATTCGACAATGGGAATTGGTTCAACCTATGTCGGCAAGGTTCCTGCGGGACGTATTGATTATATTTTCCACACCAAAGATTTGCGCTCCAGCCATTTCGTGATCCAAGAAACGCCTTATAGTGATCATCGGGCCATTTCTTGCAAAATATTCAAATAAACCACTCATGATTGTTGAAATTAACCCAGATAACATCGACAAGCGCCTCATTCAACAGGCCGTTGATGCATTGAAAAAAGGAGGAATACTCATTTTCCCGACGGATACGGTCTATAGCATGGGGTGTGATCTTTACAACAAAAAGGCATTGAACGACTTGGCTGCCTTGAAGGAGGTAAAACTCAGCAAGGCACACTTCTCCATTATTTGTTCCGACTTAAGTCACATTTCAGAATATACCAAACAGCTCGATCGTCCAACATTTAAATTATTGAAACAGTCCTTACCTGGACCATTTACCTTTATTCTTCATGCGTCGAACGAAATTCCTAAACTCTTCGACACCAACCGAAAAGAAATAGGTATTCGCATTCCGAACAACCCTATTGTTATTGAGCTAGTTAAGACCTTAGGGAATCCAATCGCAACCACCTCTTTGCACAATGAAGAAGATGAAATTCAAGATTACTTTGCCGATCCGTATCAAATTTACGAGCGCTACGACGATGATGTCGCTATGATCATTGACGGTGGTTATGGAAATCTTGATGCCTCAACGGTGGTAGATTGCACAGGACCAGAAGCCGAAGTCATTCGCCAAGGAATTGGAATGATTTAAAAATTTGTAGCTATCGACCTTTCGTTGTTGAAAGAATGCTGATTTAGGATCTTTCCGCACCAAAGAGTTTCCGATATTCGTACTATGGTATTAAATCGCATTTGGACTGGAATGTTCATCATCGCTATGGTGATG
The DNA here is from genome assembly GCA_947453795.1 of Flavobacteriales bacterium. Classification (GTDB taxonomy): domain Bacteria; phylum Bacteroidota; class Bacteroidia; order Flavobacteriales_D; family Crocinitomicaceae; genus M0103. The sequence continues at coordinate 660 of CANGIC010000111.1, read as the reverse complement.
GGATTTTCTAAATTGATCTTTTGGCAAGACACGCACATCCTTCAGAACATGATGGATGCCTTGTTTGAATCGGCTAAAACAGGTTTTGAATTGGCCTTGTTCATGACTGGAATCATGGCGCTATGGATGGGGTTCATGAAGATTGGTGAAGATGGAGGCGCGATTCGTGTGATGTCTCGACTTATTCAACCCCTCTTTACACGATTATTCCCAGAAATCCCCAAAGGTCACCCCGCTGTTGGATCGATGATGCTCAACTTCTCTGCAAACATGCTCGGATTGGACAATGCAGCCACCCCGGCAGGATTAAAGGCCATGCAAGATTTACAGACATTAAATCCAGATCCAAAAACCGCGACCAATGCCCAAATTATGTTCTTGGTGCTTAACGCTTCAGGATTGACCATCATCCCGGTTTCGATTTTAGCGGCACGCGCCACCAATGGTTCTGCTGATCCAACTTCTGTTTTCTTACCTATTTTGATTACCACTTATTTCGCAACATTGGGCGGATTGATTTTCGTTTCCATTCGACAAAAAATCAATCTATTTGATAAAGTAATTCTCGGTTATGTTGGTGGATTGACCGCATTGATTGTTGGCTTTATGTGGTATTTGAATACCCACCCCGACCAAATCAAGACCATCTCTTCTATCGTG
>CANGIC010000110.1 GCA_947453795.1 Flavobacteriales bacterium | reverse complement strand
GTAACTCGCAATGCCGAAAATCAACGAAGCTAAAATAAATCCATTGACCAAGGCGACGATGGCTTCTTTGGAGAGCTTTTGCAGGATACTGCCAAACTGATTGTTGCCCTTGGCTAATGATTGTACCACAATGGCCGATGACTGCACGCCGACATTTCCTCCCATGGCCGTAATCAAGGGTATGAAAAAGGCGAGGGCGGGAACTTGAGTGATGCCGCCTTTGAAGTTTGAGATCACTTGTGCGCCTACAATTCCACCCACCATGGCGATGAACAGCCACGGAATGCGTGCACGGGTAATTCGCCACACACTAAAGGTGGATTCAATTCGCTCGGAGATCCCGGATGCCAACTGGAAGTCTTTGTCTGCCTCTTCTTTGATGATGTCGACAACGTCATCGAGCGTAATCCGTCCAACGAGTTTGTTTTGTAAATCGACCACAGGAATGGATACCAAGTCGTATTTCTCCATGATCTTGGCGACTTCTTCGTTGCTGTCATTGGTTTTTACGGAGATGATGTTCTTCCCTTGGTACAAATCGACAATCTTTGTTTTCGGACTGGCGAACAACAAACGCTTGAGGGACAGCACTCCCACAAGTTTGTTCAAGTCGTCAACGACATAGATGGTATATACCTTTTCAACGTCTTCCGCTTGACGACGCAATTCTACCAAGCAGCGGTTGACGGGCCAATCGAGCTTTGCCCGAATGAACTCTTTCTGCATAAGTCCACCCGCGGTATCTTCGTCGTAGTTGAGGAGATCAACAATGTCTTCCGCGGCCTCGTCATCTTCCATCTGTGAGATGACCTCCTGAATTTTCTCTTCGGAAAGGTCATAGAGGATGTCGGCAGCATCATCCGAGTCCAAATTCTCAAGCTGGTCGGCGATTTCTTTCGAAGAAAGGGAGGCAAGGAAGCGATCCCGAACGTCCTCATCGAGTTCCATCAATACGTCCGCCTGAACCTCTTCGTCCATTTGGAAATAGACATACTTGGCTTCGTCGTTGTTGAGTCGGTCGAGAATTTCCGCAATATCTGCGTAGTGCAGCTCCAACACGTTCTCACTGATCCACGCAGTATCCCCAGCCGCAATCTTTTCGCGGAGTAGCTCGAGGAATTCTTTGTTCAGTTCGAAACGCATCTGAAATTTTTTGCAAAGATACGGAAAACTGAAGGGAAGGTTGCTTTTTTTTCGGTTTGGACGGAGAGTAAATCGAGCTGTAGTGAAAACTTAATTTTCCGGTGACAAAACTTTCATTTTTATTTCGCTTAAAACGACATGTTGAATTGAGAAAACAAATACTTTTGCTTCATGGAATTGGATGTACCTTCTTTAGAGCTGCCCTTCTTCGCAAACCTACTGATACTGTTGGTTTTAGCACGTGTATTGGGTGAGGTATTTGAGCGGCTTAAGCAACCCGCAATGATCGGTGAAATCCTTGCAGGAGTTATTCTTGGGCCAACCTTATTGAATTACATCCACCGCACCGAAGATTTAAAGGTGATTTCAGATCTCGGCGTTTTCTTGGTGGTCATCATTGCTGGTTTGGAAATCAATTTCGATGACATCCTCAAATCTGTGCGCGGACGAAGCATCGTGATCTCATTGTTGGCCTTTTTCTTACCCATTGTTTCTGGGTTTCTTGTCGGACAAGCATTTGGTCAGGATGTCATGTCTACGATTTTCATTGGATTGTGTGTTGCCATTACGGCGCTTCCTGTGAGTGTGCGGATGTTGATGGATTTAAAGCAGTTACAAAGTCCAATCGGTAAACGAATTGTCAGTGTAGCCATCTTCGATGATGTTTTGGCCCTGTCTATTCTTGGGGTATTGTTGGCCTTGAAAGATGTGGACAAAACCTATGCGGCAATTACCCAAGCGACGATTTTCTCATTGATCAAATTGGTGCTGTTCTTAGCGGTTGTTGCCATCGTTTACCGCATCATCAAAAGCTTTGCGAAGCGGGAGAATTTCATTGAATCTCAGCTCAATAAATTGCTGCTTTTATTGCGCGGCAAAGAATCCTTGTTTGCGATTTTCTTCGTGTTCATTCTCTTGTTCTCCACATTAACAGAATCCATCGGTTTACACTTCATCATTGGGGCGTTCTTTGCGTCGATGTTGCTCAGTAAAGATTTGGTAGGTGAAAAACACTTGAACACCTTTCATAACACGACCAACAGCATGGCGATGGGTTTCTTAGCACCGATTTTCTTCGCGGGAATAGGTCTAGAATTTAAGTTTGGGTCAATCACCAATTATTGGCTTTTGGCGTCAATCATCGGTGTTTCATTCGCCTCTAAGATTATCGGTGGATATGTGGGTGGACGATTTGCGCGCTTGAATCACCGTCAATCTGTGACGCTTGGTTTCGGTTTGAATGCCCGTGGAATTATGGAGTTGGTCATTGCCAATATCGCTTTTAGAGCGGGACTTATCAATGTAGAGATTTTCTCCATGTTGGTTGTCATGGGCTTGGTCACGACATTGTCAACACCATTCCTTTTGAAATGGGCCTTTAAACGGATGGATGCTGATGCGTCGGCTCCAATTCCTGTGGAGTCATAAACAGCGCATAGAAGTACGCGAAGAAGGTTACTCCCATCTGCGTTTCTAAACTATCTTCAATCAGAAAAGTGACCATACTGATGAGGATGAAAACCAATCCTGGGAAGTAATGAGCGCTCCGTTGGATTTTGAAAAATCGAAGCAGCATCCAAAGAAAAACAATACATCCTATTATTCCGAAACTGATCCATGCCGTCAGGTAGGAATTGTGTGCACGGTGCCTATTCTCTGGTAAAAGCTGTGAATGGTCTTCACGGTATTGTTGATCAAAGGCATGCTGAACATCCCCTGTTCCAACACCGATCAACCAGTGTTTTTTAAGTATGCGAATTCCCGTTTTCCAGTATTCGATCCGCTGCCACAAGGAATGTCCATTTGCTTCCCCCGGGTGGTGCACTTGGTAGCGAATACCTTCAAGTCTCCCGAGTAAACCAGATTTCGATTCTGCTGCGCTCGCAATACCCTTTTCAATGTCGTGAATGTCGTTGTTTGATAAATGTGAAACTCCCTCGGCATCCTTTCGCAAATCACGAGAAGTTAGGTACCGCATCAGGGTGAATTTAACGGGATAACCCTTCAGATCTAGACTGTCGTACTTGACCTCTGCACGTGAATTCCACGAACTGCGCAATTCCTTTTCACAAACATAGACGGCGATCGCTTTCCCTTCCGCAAACATGTCGGTTCGTAAATCGTGTGTATAAGGATTTCCTAGTGCGGTGAATTTGTCAAGTTTATCTAAAGAATAATGGGTGAGTTTGACAGGAGTTAAGATGTAAATAAGGGGAATGATAACCAGAGAAGCCAGGACCATTATTGAGAGAATAGCTAGTTTTTTACTGCGTTGGCGTAAAAATTCGAAGGCAATCATCCCAAACGAAATAAGAATTGAAATTACCCCTGATAGAATTTGGCTGTAATACGTGTAAAATGCAAACCAGAGAATTAAAACCACCCAAAGCATCGTCCATTTCCGAGAGAAATCACGAATAAAAGAATAGGATAGGGCAGCGGCAAAACCGATCTGTATGCCATAACGTATGTGCGAACCAAAGAGCGACATTCCTCTGATGTCGTCGTAGGTTTTGTTTCCTATGATGTGCTGGTAGGACAAAAAATTGAGGAGTGATGTGATAAAAAGCGTGAGGACATACAAAAGTAAAAGAAAGCGAAGTTGTTTTGCGTCAAAGGGTTTTCGTGCTCCGAGCACCAAGGGTAGTACAAGCAGCGGTAGCTTAATACGAATGTCGTTTAAGGCATAACCGAGATCGTACGAATACAGCAGTGCAATGAAATGAAGGGCGAAAAAGGCCAGACAAAGGTGAATGAGTGTGTTTCCACCTGAAATTTGATTTGTGCTAATATTTAGTTTGAAATTGAACCGCAAGTGTTCCCATTTCTCTTTCCAATTCCATTCGAGGAGGAAGGCCAAGGCCAGCATCATGGTACCAATGGACATCAGCACTGTGCTGCAGGGAATTCCAATCGCCAAAACGATGGCTCCAAAGAAATGGAAGTTGGCGTGAAATGAAGATCCGGAACGGAGCAATGTCATGCGAAATACAGTTAGTTCCGGTGGTGAAACGATTAAATTCCCAGAATAGTATTGTAGGTGCTGCGGGTTTTTAAAATTTCCAAGGCCTTCTCTACATACAAGTCATTGCGGAAGGCATCGATTGCGCGACCTTTTTGGTAATAGTAGCGCGAAATAATCTCATTCTCCAGAAGGTATTTGATTTCACTGCGGAATTTTTCAAGGTCTCGTTCTTTTGATGGAACCACCCGTGCCATCAACGCATCATATTCAGCTTTCGAATCTTCGTAGAACCCTTCCTTCTCCGCCGTTTCCTTCATTTTCTTAAGCATTTCTTCCGATGCAGTAGAATAGGTGAACTCCTCGGAAAGCACGTATGTTTTAAACGCATCGTACTCGGCATCGGTCAAGGCAAATTTACCAGCTTCTGCAATCGACGTATGAGCGTTGTGATAGCGTGTTGCGTAGTTGAAGATCAAATTGTTGGCGTAAATGGTGGCCGTCAAGCGGCTGAGATTTTCCAATTCCACTTTCACATCGGGCTCAATTCCTCGGCCATCGATGACATCCCGGCCATTCTTTGTTTTGAACACCTTAAGCAATGAATCTGCAATTTCTTTTGGACGTTCACCATCTTCTTTTTCATAGTATTCCAAACGCTGCACGCAACGGCCTGAAGGGGTATAATACTTGGCGATGGTCAATTTTACTTTAGATCCGTACTTTAAATCATAGGTGCGCTGAACAAGACCCTTTCCATACGACGTTTCACCGATGACAACCCCCCGATCGAGGTCTTGAATACTTCCTGCAACAATTTCACTGGCTGAAGCCGAACCTTCATCAATCAAAACGGTAAGTGGAATTTCCAAATCTAGAGGCGACTCAAGTGTCGTATACACCCGATTTTCTTCGGCTACACGGCCCTTTGTCGTAACAATGGTTTCTCCCTTTTTGACAAATAGGTTTACAATTTTAACTGCTTCAATGAGTAAACCACCCCCATTGCCACGAAGATCAAGGATGACTTCTTTCATGCCTTGTGATTTTAAATCAAGAAATGCTGCGCGCACATCAGATGCCGCCGTTTGCGTAAAGCTGTTCAATTTGATGTATCCGACCGTGCTATTGACCATGCCAGCATACGGCACATCCGGAAGTTTGATTTCGTCACGAGTTACAGAGATTTTCTTTTTCCCTTCATTTTCGCGCTCCACTTCAATGACAATGGTCGTTCCTTTTGGTCCTTTCAAAGCACTGGATACATCGTCCGATTCCTTTTTGTACATGTCTTTTCCATCCACAGAAATGATTTTATCACCTGCTTGAAGTCCAGCTTTCTGTGCTGGATTCCCTTCATAAGGTTCAGCAATAAAGGTATAATCCCCAATTTTCCGAATCAACGCGCCGATACCACCATATTGGCCTGTGGTCATGAGACGATAGTCCTCGATGTTAGACTCATGGTAATACACCGTGTAAGGGTCGAGCTCTTTCAACATCGCATCGATGGCCGTTTTCCCTAATTTGCCCGCCTGCGGTTCATCCACATAGTACATTTCCAAGTGCTGATAGATTTGGTCCATGAGCTCCATGTTCTTAATGACTTCAAAGCCATTCGATTGGGCAGATGCTTGAACGGAAAGTACGCATGCCACAGCAAGGGCAAACAGATGACGGAAAAATGAATTATTGATCATGTTCTAATTTTTCAATGAGTTGGGTGAATAGCTTCTTTGATTTCTTATCCAATTGGTCTGTTGTGAATTCCTCCTTGCTGGTATACACCAGAAAGAGGGCGAGCTGTTGGTTTGTTTTGGTTAAAAAGTCCTCTAAGATAAATTTATTCTTTCGAATTGCTTCACGAACAACGCGCTTGATGCGGTTTCTGTCGTGTGCGTGACGGTTGATTCTTTTCGGAGCAGAAATGACCAGTTGAAAAGGAACATTCGCTGAATTTTCCTGCGCCATAAAGAAAAGTGTAAAGGGAAATGCTTTAACGGATTTTCCCTCCTTAAAGAGCGCGTCAATCAGCTTTTTACTGCATAGTTTATATTCCTTGCCAAAAGATTGATCCATGTGTTCGGCATTACTCCTGGTCAATGCGCGGTAAATTAATGAGTTCTTTAATCACAAAACTCGTAGGAAATTCGTGCAGCAATGTTTCACGAACCCGCTCGGCTTCTAAGAGTGAACGAAAATCGCCCGCCTTCAATACAAAGTTGGGCGCATTAAAAACAACGTAGGTATCGACCTTGGGAAATTTCGCATTAAACTGGCTGCGTGCTTCATCCACCAATTGTTTATCGGAATCAAAGAAGAGCTGAACGCGGTACCCGACCAGTTGAGGTGCAGAAGCCGGAGGAACTGGAGTCCCTTGCTTTTTTACCAAGGCATCGATCCGCACATCTTTAATAAGCGTGACTTCACCCTCTTGCGCCAAAGCACAAGAACAGGCGAGAATGCACGCACAAAAAATGAGAAAATACTGTTTCATAATACTTTTCAAAAGTAACAAATTGTTCCAAAGTACGAAGAAAATAAAGCGAATGATACGGTGTTTTTAGGTGAATGTTATCCGAACGTAAAACAGACCTTATTTAGAATCATTTTAAATTAAAGAGTCAGACTCGAAAATTGTCATAAAACTGTCATTGAATGTATTGATTCTTCTAAATTTGCAACCGTCTTATAGTGTCGAATTGGACCTAAGACAAGCGTTTTTACACTAAAATATCTATTAGTCAGATGTTTAGAAACTTAAAAAATTGGTGTTATGGTACTCTCGCGTTCGTATTCGTGGCGGGGAGTTTTACATCACAAGCACAGGGTGAAGCACTTTTTAAAGCAAAGTGCTCAAGTTGTCACCAACCGCATAAAAACAGTACTGGTCCAAAGCTTTTCCAAGTGCGTCAGAAATGGGCAGATGGAGGTGCGAAGGAGGGTTCTATTTATCAGTGGGTAAACAACTGGCAAGCAGCAGCGGCAAGCGATCCGTATGCGCAAACAGTATCTACTTGGTCGCCAACAGCGATGAGCGCCTTCCCAGATTTGAAGAAGGAGGACATCAATGCGATTATGGATTGGGTGGATTCTCAACCAGAGCCGGGAGCAGCGCCAGCAGACGGGGCAGCACCAGCAGATGGAATGGCGCCAACTGATGGAGCAGCAGCTGAAGAGGAAGGTCTAGGATGGATTTGGATTATCCTTGGTGTCATCTTCTTTACAATCATTTTAGCGGTTGGTGGTGTTCGTCGTCAATTGAACATTGCTTCCTCAGATGCTAGTGGTGATGAGGTAAAAGAAGGAATGACCTACGGTGAAGAGTTCAAAACATGGGCATGGAAAAACCGCTTGTATGTTGGACTTGGATCTTTGGTGATTGTGATCAGTCTCATCGTTTCTCTTTTCTTGAGCTTGTATCAAATTGGTGTGATTGAAGACTATCAGCCATCACAACCCATTGCATTCCCTCACGCCATCCATACAGGTGTAAACGGAATCGATTGTAAGTATTGTCACAGTTCGGTAACGAAATCGAAATCTGCAGGGATTCCTTCAGTGAATGTATGTATGAACTGTCACAAACAAGTGAACGGTCGTACGCCAGCTCAGCAAGAACAAATTGCGAAAGTGTATGACGCAGCAGGATGGGATCCAAGCGGCGCAGGAAAATACACTGGTAAAGTGAAGCCAATCGTTTGGAACAAGGTGCACGTTTTGCCTGACCACGTTTATTTCAATCACTCTCAGCACGTTGTTGTCGGAGGTGTAGATTGTAAGCAGTGTCACGGAGATATGACCAAGCAAGTGGAAACGGTGAAAGTTCAACCGGTTTCTGAGTTGAATAAAATCGAAGGAAACATTCCATTGACAAAACCGACCATGACCATGGGATGGTGTATCGAGTGTCACTCGAAGAAAGAAATTTCTACAGGTGCATTGGATTCAAAGAAAGATGGATACTATGACGAAATCCACAGAAGATTGCTCCAAAACAAGAAGGCGAAAGCGCTTTATGGGCAGTATTTGGAGGATGGAATTGTATCCGTAAGTGAACTTGGTGGTTGGGAATGTGCTAAATGCCACTATTAATTAACGAATCGAAGTAGTCGAAAATCATATGGGAATGACAAGAAAATATTGGAAAGGTCTTGAAGAGTTGAAAGAGACCCCCGAGTTCCTCAAGTCGAAAGAACAAGAGTTTCCTTCACAAATGTCAGT
>CANGIC010000109.1 GCA_947453795.1 Flavobacteriales bacterium | reverse complement strand
GATAGCAACGACGAATGATTTTCTGCGTTTATACTATGTGATGCGCTCTTGCGTTATTCTTTGTCCCATGCGAAAAATACTCTTTTTATTGGCCTTCATCTTTACGCTGACACCAGCGTTGAGGGCTTCCCATGTCATGGGAGGAGAGATTACTTGGCAATGTCAGAATGGAAACTATGTGTTCACCTTGGTGTTTTACCGCGATTGCAATGGGGCCGAGATCAACATCATCAATGAAAGTTTGCGCGTTTGGAATCACCCAACCCTCACATCGATTTCAGTACCTTTTGTTTCTCGGACGGACATTTCTCCTACGTGCAATCCTGTCGCTGGTTCACCTCAACCCTTGGACTGTGGCAACGGAATCTCTGGTGGAAATGGGGTTGGCGCCATTGAAAAAATCGTTTACCGCAGTGCACCTATCGCGATAAGTGGAGTTCCACCAGCTGGAGGTTGGGTATTTACCTACGAGAATTTCTCACGCAGCGCCAACCTGACCAACATTACGAATCCTTCAAACTATGGCATCACCCTAGCTGCAAAAATTTTCGCAAGTCCTGGAATGAGCACCAACTGTGATTCGTCTCCAATTTTCTTGCAAGAACCTTATTTTGTGGCCTGTGCGGGAACACCTTACCAGTACAACATGAATGCTGTTGATCCCGATTTGGACTCACTGGCCATTGGATTTGGCATTCCTTACAACAACTTTCCAACAGGGACATATCAGCCACCAACCAATCCGATCCCTATTCCCTTTGACCCAAGTTTTTCTTATACCTCACCTACCCCTGGAACGTCACTCAATGCACTGAATGTTCCAGCGAGCATCAATCCATCGAATGGACAGCTGAATTTTACCTCCATGAATATCGGCAATTATGTCGTCAAGGTGTTGGTGAAATCATACCGCAACGGAATATTAATTGGCGAAGTGGAACGTGAAATGCAGATTGTGGTAACGGCGTGCATGGACAACAATACACCTCCAATAATCAACGCGCCTTTTGCAGGTGGACTATTTGAAACAACAGTAAATGCGGGTGGACTTGTCACATTCACCTTGAATTCAGTCGATCCGGAATTGCTGCAAGATGGAAGCCCACAGCACAATTTATTGACCGCTTCAGGTGCTATGTTCGGAACGAATTTCACCTCTACCACGGGATGCGGAACTGCGCCCTGTGCCACATTAAATACAGCACCTATCATTTCAGGGGTTCAAGGGTCCTCCGTCAATTTCAGCTGGCAAACTTCCTGTGACCATCTTGTTGGTGCCGATGGAAATGCCTTGGATGTTGTTCCTTACTATTTCGTGTTTAAAGTGCAAGACGACTATTGTCAAGTACCCAAGGTGCGTTATGCTACAGTCACGATAAATGTGGTGAACAACGGTGTCATTCAAGCGCCCAACATACAGTGCATTCAATCAGATGTCAACGAAAATGTATCCATTCAATGGACGCCTGTGTCTGATCCAACGGGAAGCTTTGTCGCCTATCAAGTGCATTCGGTGCAAGGTGGGCTTCTCGCTACAATCAATGCAATCGGCACAAGCAGTTGGACAGCTCCCTTAGTAACACAGGCCAATGATTATTTCATTTCGGTTGTATCAGGTTGCAACGGTAATGCCACTCGAAACAGTGATACTGTATCCAATATTTTCTTGAATTTGGTCAATCCTTCCAACGGGACTGCAGTGCTACAGTGGAATGATCCTGTGACGAACCCTTGGCCAAGTATGGATGACCAGTATTTCATTTACCGTGAATATCCGACAGGTACATGGACTTTGATAGACAGCGTGAACTACGGGGTGAATGCCTTCATTGACACGATCGACATTTGCCAGGCCTATTTAAGTTACCAAATTATTTTGCACAACAGCCCTTGTGACTTTACCTCAAACATTCAAGGCGACGACTTGGAAGACATGTTAACGCCCGACATACCTGTAATATCCTCGGTTGGTGTGGATACCGCGACCAATCAAATGCAAATCAACTGGAACCAAAACGGGCAATCAGACACCTATGGATATGTGATTTACACCTTTGACGCCAACGGATTCCTTTTCGAGCTGGATACCGTTTGGGGAATAGGCAGTACGAATTATTCGTATCCCGCGGATTTAAGCTCAGGACCTCTGTCCTATTCCGTAGCGGCATTTGATTCGTGCTATACACCTGCCATTCCTCCAACATTTCAAACCTCTGCCAAGGCAGATGTGCACACCAGCATTTTCCTAAGTAATGAACTGTTGATTTGCAGCAGCGAGGTAAAACTCAGTTGGACACCTTATGTCGGTTGGGGAGCTATTGATCATTATGAAATCTGGGGGAGTCAACAAAGCGGTCCTTGGACCTTATACGGTTCGACAAGCAACACACTTTTTACTGTTCCTGCTGAAGATTTGATGGATTATTGCTTCTTCGTTAAGGCAGTATCTGACGCTGGAGTTGTATCCTTTTCGAACAAACGCTGTTTGACCATTGTCGCACCTTCTCTTCCAGAAAATCACTACCTCAAGGTTGCAACAGTCAATGGAGCCCAAGTTGACCTTCGCCATTTGACCGATATTTCTGGAGGTGTTACCGCCATTGCCATTGAACGGCAAGACAATACCGGCGCCTTCGTTCAATTGACCGAAATCCCAGTGAATTCCGTGTTGATTAGCTACACCGATTCCGATGTAGATGTCAATGAAAAAAGCTATACCTACCGTGCCCGGGTCATCGACAGTTGCGGTCGTCCAGGCGGAGTTTCTAATCTCGCGCAAACCATCCTGCTGCGTTCCGAAAAGGACGATGTTCGACTCTTGTGTTACTTGCAATGGAATCCATATCAGGCGTGGAACGGACCTATATTGGGTTATCGATTGTACCGTGGGATAGATGGTATTTTCAGTGCAACACCCCTTGCTTTTCTGCCGCACGATGTTTTGACCTATTTGGATGATTTGAACGATATCATGTTTACAGGAAAAGTGTGTTACTACCTCGAAGCGGTTGAAGGTTCAAACATCTACAATGACCCAGAACTCAGTAAGTCGAATGAAACATGTCAGTTTTTCGAACCTATCGTTTATGTGCCAAATGCCTTTATTGTTTCCGGAATAAACAACACCTTCTTCCCTGTCATCAGCAATTTTGATCCAACAGAATACCATTTCACCATTATCGACCGCTGGGGCCAAACAGTATTTCGATCTGATACTCCTGGAGAAGCATGGGACGGAACCATTCTGCAATCTGGAAAACTCGCTGAAACAGCTACCTATGTATATATGGTGGAAATTAGGGATGGGAGTGGCACTGAAATCATTAAGCGCGGACATGTGAGTTTGCTCCGATAAAACATGAAACGCATTCTCCTCATACAAACCGCATTCTTGGGTGATGTCATTTTAGCAACGCCCCTTATCGCTGAATTAAAACGCCTATTTCCCAAATCTGAAATTTCCGTTTTGGTAAAGAAAGGAAATGAAACACTACTTGAAAACAACCCCCACATTCATGAGGTGTTCACCTTCGAAAAATCAAAGGGAAAATATACGGAAGTAATTCGTTTGGTGCGTGATTTTCGAAAATGTCAATTCGACCTTGCCATCAATCTCCATCGCTTTGGAAGTTCTGGCTTGATCACCATGCTATCGGGAGCAAAGAAGACCATTGGTTTTGCCAAAAATCCTTTTTCATTTGCCTATTCCAAACGCTTACCGCATGCGATTGGTGAGGGCACACATGAAGTTGCCCGCAATCTTTCGCTGATCAAAGAATTTGGCGCTGTTGAATTACGCCGTCCGGAACTCTACCCGAGTCAAGCGAACATGGACAAGGTGAAATCATTTAACGAAGGACCATTCTTTTGCTTTGCACCGGCAAGTGTATGGTTTACGAAACAACTTCCCGTTGAAAAATGGATTGAACTTGCGCAGCGAAAATCGACAGAAGGGACGGTTTATTTATTGGGCGGAAAACAAGATTACGACTTGTGCGAACAAATACGAACTTCAGTTCCTAACCGACAAATCATCAACCTATGTGGTGAACTGAATCTCTTGGAATCCGCCGCGTTGATGTCATCTGCAACCCGAAATTTCGTCAATGACTCAGGACCTTTGCATATCGCATCGGCAATGAATGCCCCAGTTACTGCGTTTTTCTGTTCGACCATTCCTGAGTTTGGTTTCGGGCCCTTATCGGATGACTCAACCATTCTTCAAGTGGAAGAAAAACTTTCCTGTCGCCCTTGTGGTCTGCATGGTCATGCTAGCTGTCCAAAAGGTGATTTTCAATGTGGATTGGCTATAGATTTAAGTCACGAATAATAAAACGCGTTCGTTTTCGTTTTTGGGGACTTAAAACGCCAATCATGAAAACATCTCTCCTTTTTCTTTCATTTGTCACTAGTATCATTCTCGCATCTTGTGTTTCACAACGAAGTGCCTCCTACGCTTATGAAGGCAGCCCAGCGGGAGGAGTTTACCTTGAACAAAAAAATGATTTGTTCGAACAAGGAGTAAGATCAGAAAGCAACAAGAAGGTCATTTTTTCAAGTAGTATTTATTTAACCGTTGAAAACCCCGACACTACTATTGCGCATTTAACCAACATCGCGCAAAAACACAAAGGATATGTCCAAGAGTCCGGGACCACGAAATGTGTCATTCGCATTCCGAACGAAACCAGAACCGCCGCCGCTGGTGAAATTGAAGCCTGTGGTAAGGTTACCTACAAGAATACGACGGGTGAGGATGTAACAGATCAATATGCCGACTTTGCCATTCGTCTCGACAATGCAAAAAAAGCACGGATGCGCTATTTGGAATTGTTGGAAAAAGCGCAAACGGTGGCTGAAGCGCTGCTCGTTGAAAAGGAACTGGAGCGCTTGAATGAAACCATCGATTTATTGGAAGGTAAGATGAACCGCATCGATCATCTTTCCACCTACTCTACCATCACTATTTATCTGAAGGAGAAGAAAAAACCGGGAATCATCGGATACATTGGAATAGGGATTTACCATTCGGTGAAATGGTTATTTGTCAGAAATTAATTATTTCTATAGTGCTAACTCCATGACATAATCTTCCATAAGGTAACCATGGCCAATGTCGATATTTTCTTCTTTGATCATTTGAAATCCTAGGGCTTGATAAAACCTCACGGATTTATTAAACCTATTGACATTTAGCGTAATTGCCGAATTCCCGTTTGATTCAGCCACTGCAACAGCATGTTCAATCATCAATTTGCCATATCCTTGTCCTTGATGGGAGGGCAATATGTACAACTTGTGGATCTTGAGAAGATTCCTGGATGAATGGTCCAGTTCAATACCCATATACCCAATGTTGCCTTGTTCATTTTCCAGCAAGAAGAACTGATGTCCGCTTTCAACTTGCGATGCGAGTGTCTGTGGCGTGTACATCCACTCCAACATAAATTGAAGTTGCTCCGGTTTTAGGATCTCACGAAAAGTATCTGGCCAAATCAGATGAGCCAATTTCGTGACTTCTTCAACCTCCGAGGCATCAATCCGACGAACGGTGGCCATTATAACTTGATGAACTGCTGCTGTTGAATGCGGCCATTGAATTCCACACGCACCCAATAGGTACCTGCTGGCAAATCCGACACATTCACACTGGCATTTTGGATAGCACGCAGGGAGATTTTTCCCAGTTGATCTACAATTTGCACCTTCGCAGGCAACTCATCAACTACGGTAAAGCGCAAGTCCTTCAGTACCGGATTTGGATAGACGGACCAATGCATTTCTTGCTCAATTTCTTCCGTACCCACGGTAACCAAAGCCAATTTCACCGCAGCATAGGCATTGATTTTACCCCAACCCCATTGTGGACTCCCATTTGTCGGAATGATTCCAGTATATGTATCTTCTCTCGCCGTTTGAATGATGATGTCTTTGATTTGCGCTGGAGATAAGTAAGGATTTGCTTCCAAGATCAATGCGACAACCCCTGTCACCATAGGTCCAGCCATGGACGTACCCGAGAATTTAGCAAATGGATAAGTTCTACCGTTAAAAGAAACAGAAGCAATTTGGGTGAACGCATTGTCGGTATAGGAAGAAATAGAAGACGCAACAGCAACCCCCGGAGCAGCAATTTCAGGTTTCAATACCCCATCGTACCGAGGGCCAATGCTTGAAAAATTTGCAATTGCACCGCCCACATGTGATCCTCCAGCTGTAAAATATTCAGAAGCATATGCCGCCACACTGATTAGACTTGTGGTGACCGACGGTTCAGATACGCCATTTTGCGCATTTCCTGCCACCGATCCGGCACCGTACACTGAAAAAGGCATTCCCCAGTTTCCAACATCCGTGGACAATTCCGTCACATTCCAATAATGCACCAAACCGCTATCCGCTTGAGATTTCAACATCACACGGAATCCTGTATTTGTGCATTTTACACGCAAGCGCATTTGAGGTTTACCATTTTGCGGATGTGCCGCATCAGCAGAGATATTGTACCATACCGTGTCAGCATTTACAACCAAAAATGTATCCACATACGACGTGGTGGTTAGCGTCGAATAATACGGGCTTTCATTCACCAATGTTCCAGAAGAATTGTATACCTGAATACCGGAGCTGAACTGTTTGCTCGGTTCTCCCCACATGTGAATACTCTGTCCCCACATGTTGGCATTGGACGCGTATGAATAGAACTCTATGCGCGAACGCAACTCATCGGCATTGAACTGTTTGCTCAGGTGAAAATTTACATTTCCGTTGTTTCCTCCAGAATTGCAAAAAACTACGCCCAAATCCGAATAACTATCTATCGCTTGACTCAACAATGAATTTCCATCGAGGGTACCAAAATGGTACAAGCCCCAACTCATGTTGATCACCAAGCGTTTACCTTCGCTGACCGATTTTTGATACATCCACTCCCAAGCATCGAACACCGCGCCTTCATCCACCAAGAACGTGGCAAAGAGGTATTGCGCTTCGAAAGCGACACCTCGGTAAGGGGTTCCGGCACCACTTCCACCGGTAATTCCTGCTACATGTGAACCATGTGTGGCATAGCTGTAAATATTGGCCGTGTCTGCACCTGCCGCAATGAACTCGGGCTGAGAAGAATATTCCGTTCCATAACCAAACCCTAGCGGCGCTGGTCCACTCGTTTTAAATTGGTCCCAAGCGGCAAGAATTCGGGTGTTCTGCAATAAAGTATCGTAAAACATAGGGGAAGAATAATCAAATCCCCAGTCAGTGATCCCAATCAACACATTTTTACCCGTATAGCCCTGTGGCAATCCAATCCCTAGCTGAACACTGTCCGCATGCACATCTTTCACCGCCTTGTCCAAGGACTGTCGAATTTTTCCCGACAATTGCAATTGAGCAATACCTTGAATGTTCATCGAAGGATTCAAAGCGGCAAGAGGAATTTTGAGACTGACAAGGTCATTCACCATTGCGCCGACGAGAATTCCTTCCGCTTCAAGTTGGTTTTTCGAAAATCCTGCACCCTTCTTCGCCAAAAATGAGGCGTAATCAATTCCGTGGAGCGTGTAAACAGCGAAGCGTTCCTTGATGAGTGTAGAGGCAAGGCCTTGGTTCGCTTTCACATCACTCAGAATCAGCTGAATGTCGGCTCGAGAATTGGCTGGAAGTTGCGTTTGACCGAACAAAATGGTCGAGAGAATTGTTAGAAAGACGGTTAGAAATATTTTCATTGGTGCAGGTTTCGTCATTAAAGATAAGAAAATCATTTTGATGGAAAGGCATTCAAAACTCCTGAAAAAATAATTTTGGGAGAATAAAAAAATAAACTAACTTTCACATACCAAAATTGATGCTATGTACAATGAAATCAGCGCAGGCGTAGGCATTCAGGTTGAAACGACTTTTCGCTCAGATCTTTCCGATCTGCTTGAAGAGAACTATTTTTTCAACTACCGCATCACCATTGTCAATACCAATGATTTCTCCATTCAGCTGTTGCATCGGGAATGGCACATCTTTGATTCATTGCGCCAAAGAGAATATGTAAGTGGCGCTGGTGTCGTTGGTGAGCAACCCATCTTACATTCGGGACAACACTTTACCTATGTTTCAGGGTGCCAACTCTTTTCTGAAATTGGAAAGATGGAAGGATTTTATACCTTTTTGAACATGCAAAATGGCGCGCTTTTCCAATCCAAAATCCCACGGTTTGACCTCGTTTATCCTGGGAAATTGAACTAGTGTAAGGATGAATGACCAACTGAAAATGACGAGTTACGAGTTACTAATTACGAGTTACTAATTTACGAGTTTGGTGGCTGCGCTGCAGCGGACAAGTGAGGTGCGATAGCAGACTCGAAGCCACTAATGACGAGTTACTAAT
>CANGIC010000108.1 GCA_947453795.1 Flavobacteriales bacterium | reverse complement strand
TCCTTGATTGTTCGCAACATTAGTCATGTTCGCAGTTACCGTGAATGCTGTTTGCTGAACCGTCTGCCCATTTTGCGTTGGGTTCGTCACCTGAATCGCAGGTGGGTTACACGGAGGAGTATTTACCACTGGGCATGGCCCGAGAACATCACCATGTGCTTGGTGCGCTGGCCACGACGCCAAAGGAATTTCCAAGGTTTGAGGATTTCCATTGTTTCCTGGAGGATAATGACAAATGGTAATCATCTGCGGCGTATTGTTCGCTGGAGCGGAATAGTTGATTGTAATCGTTTCAGTGACCGAACCACATCCATTCGTTGCGGTAATGATGAATGTGTTCCATCCATTCACCAAATTCACTGTATTTGAGAACACGCCGTTTAGGAAACTAAAGCTCGTCATTGGTTTGCCATTCACCACATAATTGATGCCTTGGTTGTTCGCAATGTTTGCAATAGTAGCCGTAATTGTAAACGATGTCTGTTGTACGGTTTGCCCATTTTGCGTTGGGTTAGTGACCAAGATCGCAGGTGGGTTACACGGAGGCGTAACCACAGGGCATGGTCCGAGAACATCGCCATGAGCTTGGTGCGCTGGCCATGCAGCCAATGGAATTTCAATCGTTTGTGGATTTCCGTTGTTCCCCGGAGGATAATGGCAAATGGTAATCATCTGCGGGGTGTTGTTCACTGGCGCCGAATAATTGATCATCACCGTTTCACTTGCTGTACCACAACCATTCACTACTGAAATGGTGAAGGTATTCAAGCCCGTGTTTAGTGTAACATTGGCCGAGAAAAGTCCACTTTGTGCATTGAACATCACACCAGTAAGTGGGCGGCCATTTTGCTGAATGGAGATGTTCTGCGCGTCTGTAATGTTTTGGAAACTACCTGTCAACGGGAATAGTTGCGTGTTGACTGTAGTACCATTCATTGTTGGATTTGAAATTTGAATGCTTGGTGCCACGCAAGGATTGTAGTTGACATTGATTGTTTTAATGTCGGTGCCACAGCCATTCACAACAGTTACAACAATCACATTCAGCCCTTGATTCAAGGTAATACCCGACTGAATTTGTCCATTGGCCGTATTCAATGTGAAGTTTGAGATGGACTGATTGTTTACCGTAATCGATACACCTTGCGTATTTGTAATGTTTTGTGTGACCGCTAACAACGAAATTTGCGGATTGGTAAAGGTCGCGTTATTCATTGTAGGATTGGTAATGGTTACCGTTGGTGGAACACAGTTGTCGTAATTCACTGTGATTGTTTCCGTGTCCGTACCACAGCCGTTTGAGGATGTAATCACAATGGTGTTTACACCCGGAATCAATACGACATTAGCCGCGCCTACACCAGTAGTGGAATTGAATGTAAATGCTGTAACCGTTTGGCCGTTCACGGAGATAGATACATTTGCTTTTGCTGCCACCTGTTGCGTTTTAAAGCTCAGGGATAAATTCGCTGTTCTCACTGTCATCCCTGAGGTTGCCGGTGATGTCAAAGAAATCACGGGCATTTGGCAAGTTTTACGAATGATCGTAGTGCTTTTTCCGTCTTTCCCACATGCTGTCAACGCAGAGAGTTCGATCACATTATTGTTCTCCACCAAGTTGATTGTCGCGGTGAATTTTCCTGTTTGCGCATCGAAGGAGAAGAGGTTATTTGCTACGCCATTAACGGTGAATGCAATGTTGTTTCGGTCCGTGACGTGGTAGAGGTCCGCATGAACGGTATACGACGTCGAAGACACGCTCATGTTTGTCGACACAGGATCTGTAAAGAGTACAATTGGCGCCAAGCACGGTTGATAATTTACTGTCGTTGTCTCGGCGTCACTTCCACACATGTTCGTTGCCGAAACTTCAAATATGTTTGCGCCTTGCTGGAGAATAACATCAGCTTCAAAACGCATCGTTTGTATGTTGAAGGTAAAGTTTGTAGAAACGATACCGTTTACGCGGAACATGACATTAATTGGGTCCGTAATATTCGTAATTGAAGCCGAAAGGTGAGCAGATTGCGCAGTAGAGTTTGTGTTTCCTGATGACGGCTGAATATAGGTTACGACGGGAGAAATGCATCCTTGCGCCGTATTGTAATTGTTGAGATTTCCAGAGCCATTGGTGCCCCCACCCGAAGTTGTTGTGCCCCCAGAAGTGTTGTTGTGATTTCTAAAACGGAAGTTGACAAAAAACGACGTGTAGTGGTACAGGTCATTTCCAGTGTGAATTGTGCTTTGCAATCCATCGTACAAGTCGTAACCCGTAAACGTGGTTTTGTGCTCAATCCCGATAGTTGCGCGTTTGCCAACTTGATAACCAAGACCGAAACCAAGACTGGGCATGAATTTTACGCTATAACCTGTCTCTAATGGTTCTTCATAACCACCATCCATGGTGATCGTATTATCAAAGAGGTTCGAGTAGTCTGCTCGAAGTTCTGCCCATGTGAAGCCAATTCCTCCAAAAATGTACGGGTCAAAACCCGTGCGCTCGCGAATACGATTGCCATGAATCACAAGTTCAAGCGCCAATCTATTTTGTGTTGATTGAAAATTATTTATGCCATAATAATTCAATGTTGTGTCAGTCCCCGAAATTTTAGTGAAAAACGAAGAATCTGAGTCTTTTCCGTACCATTCGCCGTGCAAATACCTTGCTCTCAAATCGAAAACAAAGCGCTTACCGTAGTTGTAATTGAAGGATTTTCCTAAAACAACGCCGTATCCTGCGTAAGTCTGATTTTTAATATCGGAGGTTTGCCATGTTCCACCGACATTGAGTCCGAGGAACCATTTTCCACTGTTTTCATAATCAATTTTTTGGGCCGTAGCGCCCATGATTGTGAGGAAAAAGATGAACGAAAGTGTAACGATTCTTTTCATAGTCCTTATTTTAAGTGTTGCCGCCGTTTGCGAAAGCTGTGCCAAAATTGGGAATAAAGCATTGAATATCCCTCAAAAGCGCAGTGCAATTTACGGATGTTTGTGCGTTTTTGACCGAAATTCCTTAATTTCAGCGAGAAATTTGGCGTATAAAAGTTCACATGAGGCCCCTTGTTATTTTCTTGTTAACGGTACTTTTTTCACACCTGTCGGTCGCACAAAGCGACTACAATGTGTGTGCGCAAGCATTGGAATTGTGTCCAAATGTGACCGTTTCTGTCACGAACATCGGTGCCAACAAAACGCTTTGTCCAGGGTGTGAAGACGATTTTAATTTCTGCTTCACAGCAAACAACACCATCTGGTTTAAGTTTACCACCAATGCACTTGGTGGAGCTGTTCAACTTGACTTTTCTAATCTTGTCTTTCAACCTGGATTTGAGGTGGGAACTGCGCTACAAGCGACCATGTTTAGCGCGAGCCTGCCTTGTGATCCTGCTTCGTATACTGCAGTCGGAAACTGTGTCTCCTCAGGTTCAACACCTTTTACTTTAAGCGCAATACTCAATCCATCTACCACCTATTATCTAGTCGTTTCGGGAGAATCACCTTCACCAGGACTAACAACGCCAGCCGAATGTACGTTTGACCTGAACTTGAGTGGTACTGGTGTGGATCGTGCGGCATCAAGCATTTCAATCAGCACCAATGACACAAGCATTTGTCCAAATGAGGTGTTGACAGCGACAGCACATTTAAGCGCCTGTCCAGATTCAGGAACATATCAGTGGTTCATCAACGATACACTCGTGGCGGTCACCACAGACAGCATTTTTCAAACCAGTGCCCTCTCAGATGGTGATGTGCTCAGTGTTCAAAATGCTTGTTATGCGCAATGCCCTGTGACGGTCACATCCAGTGGAGTAGCCATAACGGTTTATGCGCTCACAGTAAATGCTGGCCCGGATATGACCATTCAGCCAGGAGAAAGCGTTCAACTCAATGGATCGAGCAGCAGCACAACATTTGTTTGGAGTCCGGCCTTTGGCGTGAGCGACACCAGCAGTTTAACGCCATTTGTCAGTCCAGAAATGACTACAGTGTATGCCTTAACTGCCACCGGAAATGGGTGCACACTTCAAGATCAAGTGGTTATCAGTGTGGCTTCGCCTTTATTCTTTCCAAACACCTTTTCACCGGATAATGATGGAACAAACGACACCTGGGAAATCATCGGAATCGCTATATACCCCGATTGTTTTGTAAAGATTTTTGACCGTTGGGGACAGGAAGTTTTTCAATCCGTAGGTTATGCAAGCGGCAAGGAGTGGGATGGTACACACCGCGGAAATCCACTGCAAGAGGGCGTGTATTTTTACCTCATCGAATTGCGGGATTCAGATCAACGCGAGTTTCACGGCAGTATAACTTTAGTGCGATGAAAGGGCTCGTTTACGGCATCGTTGGTTTGATTTTACTTGGGCATTCCGAGGTTGTTTTAGGACAACAAATAGCGCAATATTCGCAATGGTCCTCCCATCAATTTTCACTAAACCCTGCCCATGCAGGCATCAAATCTTGTGTCGATGTCCATACCCTATTCCGCACACAATGGGTTGGATTTGACGGTGCGCCACGAACGGGAATGTTTACCCTTTCTGCCCCGTTAAGCACCAAAAGAAAGCGTTACCTATCGGCAAGACAAGGAGTAGGCCTTCGCTTCGAAAGTGACCGCATCGGGCAGTTCAACACCAACCGACTGAATGCCGCCTATTCTGCACATTTCAACTTTACCCGCGATACCCGTTTATCCCTTGGGCTTTATGGCGGCGTCATTCAATTGGGTTACGATCCCAGTTCGAGTAGCACCATAAATCCCGACCCCACCGTCCTCAAAGAATCTTCATTTGTGGTGCCCGACGCCACCTTTGGAGCGTGGTGGAATGGGCAGAATTATTACGCCGGTTTGGTGCTCGATCACCTCATTGCATCCCGATGGAAAGACATTGGAACCGCATCAAAATTCTATTTTCACGCCCTTTTAAATGCCGGTTACCGCGTTCAAGTCAACGATAAGTTCACATTGATTCCTGCCGTGATGATCAAGATTCCTAGCCGTGGACCCGTCGCACTTGACCTTCAATTGATGGCGGATTTGAACAATCAATTCAACTTCGGACTGGGGTTTAGAAATCAAGATTGTTTAATCTTTTTCGCAGGTTTTAAGATAAATCAGCGGTTATCGATACAATATTCGTTTGATGCCACCCTTTCTGCCTTGCGCAAAGCCAGCAGCAACAGCCACGAAATCTCCCTCAGTTTTAATACCTGTCGGAAAGAGCGCAGCAGCACATCCGCCTGCCCCTTGTTTGAATAATTCGCGTTATTCAATTTGAGGTGTTTATAAAAGCACGGGGTACATTCAAAAGGCAAGGCCTGAATTGAGGACATTTGCAGGACAAAGACATCCTCATGAGAAAATTAATTCCATTCCTGGCTGTGGCCATTTTTACTGCTTGTGTTCCTGCAAAAAAATACAAAGAACTTGTTGAGCGCGAAAAAGTGTGCGCTGAGGAATTGGCGAAATACAAAAGCAGCGCATTGGACAATGAGGGAAAAGCAAAAGATTTGGAAGCCCGTTATGGGGTATTAAAAAAGGAGTTAAGTGAACTTGCTGGCGACACCACTACACTTGGCCATGACTTACGGATTTTACATGCACAGTACGACAAACTTCAAACGCAGAACGAATCCCTTGAGCGTTCATTTGATAAATTGCGCAATTCGGGAGCGAAAGAAACCGCCGCACTTCAAGCCGAATTGGAAGCAAAGAATTTAGAACTTCAGCGGAAAGAAGATGCCTTAACGGCGTTGGAAAATGAATTGATCAACAAACAAAAACTACTCGAAGAACGGGAACAGCGCGTGAACGAATTGGAAGAAGCCATTGCCCGAAAAGACGAAGCCACCAAATTGCTAAAAACGAAAGTAGCCAATGCCTTGAAAGGATTTGAGAGTCAAGGATTGACTGTAGTTCAGAAGAACGGAAAAATCTATGTGAGCATGGAGGCCAAATTGTTGTTTGCTTCTGGTAGTACGGTCGTTGAAGCCAATGGAAAGAAAGCACTTGTCGAATTGGCAAAGGTGCTTGAAAACGAAAAAGATCTAGAAATCATCGTTGAAGGTCATACAGATACCGACAAATTGGTGAGCGCATCGCATCCAACATCCAACTGGGAATTGTCGGTTTTGCGCGCTACTTCTGTGATTGATATTTTGTTGGCCAATTCCAAGATGAATGCAGCACAATTGATGGCTGCTGGACGTTCTGAGTTTCATCCTGTTGATCCTGCAGACAAGGCAAAAAATCGTCGAATTGAAATCATCATTTCGCCAAACTTGAGCGAGTTGTTTGAGATTATTTCGAATGACTAAATTTTCGGTGCTCTTGGATTAAATGTTCCTTCATTGTTAAGCCAACGAAGCATTTTTGTATATTCGATCTAACTAAATTTTGAACATGCAAATAACCATTCATATTGATGATTCTAACGAAAAGAGCAAGGATTTGTTGGCGTACTTGCAATCGCTAGAATTCGTTCAAATAGAAAATGCTGACCTTCCAAATTGGCAGAAAGAACAACTTGATATTGCGTTAGAAAAACATCAATTGAACACCAACGAATACAGCGATTGGAATACTGTTAAGGAGGGCTTAATGGCTAAATATAAATTAAAGTGATTCGTTCAATTGTCGTCAGTCAGGCGGCACAAATACAAATTGAAACAGCAGTATTTTGGTTTTTTGAAAAAAATCTCGGGTTAGAAAAAACGTTTTTACTCGATTTAGAGAAGGGTATGCATTTTATCCAAAAACATCCTTCAAAATGTCAAATCAGATACAAAACCGTAAGAATAAAATTTCTGAAAAAATTTGATTTCGGCATCCATTACATATTTGATCAACGAACCGTTTATGTACTTGCTGTATTTCATGCTAAACAGAATAGTGACGATTGGTTTCAATAATCAAACATTGGATTGTTTAACCCCTAACGCATGAACGAACAACTGCAACTCAAACTTCAAACACTCCCTGAAAAGCCGGGTGTATATCAGTATTTCGATGCGGGCGGAACGATCATCTATGTTGGAAAAGCCAAGAACCTAAAGAAACGGGTTACCTCCTACTTCACGAAAACACCCGAAAACGGCAAGACTTATTTGCTCGTTAAGCGCATTGTTGACTTACAGTACATCATTGTTGACACCGAGCTGGATGCGCTATTGCTGGAAAACAACCTCATCAAGAAATACCAACCGAAGTACAACATTCAGCTCAAAGACGACAAGACTTACCCCTGGATTTGCGTTAAAAACGAAGCTTTCCCGCGCGTGTTTTCTACCCGTTATTTGGTCCGCGACGGATCGAAGTACTTTGGTCCTTATCCGAGCGGTAAAGTGATGCAAACATTGCTTTCGCTTATTCGTGACTTGTATCCCTTACGCACCTGTGCTTTGGACTTATCCCCAAAAAAAATCAGCGAAAAAAAATACAAGGTGTGTCTTGAATACCACATCGGGAATTGTTTAGGACCCTGTATTGGTGCAGAACCCAATGAAAAATACAGCGATTACATTACCCAAATCGAGTATTTACTCAAAGGGAACAGTCTGTCGGTTATTCGCGGCTTGAAACAACAAATGTTGGCGCATTCTGAAAAATTTGAGTTTGAAGAGGCGCAGTTGCTGAAGGAAAAAATCCAAACCTTGGAGCAATTTCAAGCCAAGAGCACGATTGTTTCTCCGAGCATTCATGAAGTGGACGTGTGCACCTTGATCGAAGAACACGATGGGGCTTTTGTGAATTATCTCGTCATCCACAACGGATCCATCATTCACGCCTATACCGGCGAGGTCAAGAAAAAGTTAGACGAAACGCGAGAAGACATTCTTGGGTATGTATTGCCCGAACTGCGCGCACGGTTTGAAAGCAGCTCCAAAGAAGTGGTAACGGACCTCGCCCTTGAACTCACATTCCCTGATTTTAGTGTGCATGTACCGCAACGGGGAGATAAGAAACAGTTGGTCGAACTTTCGTTGCGCAACGCCAAATTTTATCGACTTGACAAGGCCAAGCAAGAGAAAATCAAGGATCCAGAAAAGCACACCAACCGCATTCTCGAGCAAGTGAAAAAGGATTTTCGTTTGGCGGAATTGCCTGTCCACATGGAATGTTTTGACAACTCCAACATCCAAGGTACGAACCCGGTGTCTGCCTGCGTGGTTTTCAAAAATGCCAAACCCAGTAAGGGTGATTACCGCCATTTCAATGTTAAAACGGTGGTTGGTCCAGATGACTTTGCTACGATGGAAGAGGCCGTGTTTCGCCGATACCGACGGATGTTGGATGAAGGTCAAACCTTACCGCAGCTCATCATTATCGATGGTGGTAAAGGACAATTGAGCGCTGCCTTGAAAGCACTTGAACAACTGGAGCTTCGCGGAAAAGTTGCCATTGTAGGTATCGCTAAGCGGCTCGAGGAAAT
>CANGIC010000107.1 GCA_947453795.1 Flavobacteriales bacterium | reverse complement strand
CTAAAAACCAATGAAAAAACATGGAAACGAAGAGCCAGAAACTGGCCTTCAATACTCAGCACTTTAAGACGTGAATTTGGAAATCGGATAAATCAATATCTTTGATGACACACTTTTGTGGATACTCTCGAGTTCCGCGAGCAGACTCGAAGCCATAAAAGACTAGAACGTTCTTCATAACTCGTAACTCGTAACTCGTAACTCATAACTCATAACTCGTAACTCATAACTCGTAACTCATAACTCGTAACTTATAACTCGTAACTCGTAACTCGTAACTCGTAACTCGTAATAAGCAACTCATAACTCCAAAAGTGAACTACCTCGGTCATCTTTATTTATCGAACAACGACAGCGAGCTGATGTTAGCCAACCTTTACGGTGATTTTGTGAAAGGTAGCAAGTTAGACGCCTATCCTAGCCCTGTGCAAAAAGGCATTCGACTACACCGCGCAATCGACAACTTTATAGATACTCATCCTGAGGTGCTGAAATTAAAACGATTGCTTTACAGTGAGCTACCGAAAGTCAGCGGTGTTGCTGTCGATTTATTTTTTGATCATCTTTTGGCGAAAAACTGGACAAGCTATCATGACCTGCCCCTGACTCAATTTCTTGACCGTTTCTATACCTGCGACATTCCCAATACAGCACATTTCCCCGAGAATTTTCTTCACTTTCTTGATGCCATGCGCACCCAACGATGGCTAAATCACTACCCAAGTGAATACGGTTTGCGAAAATCCTGCGAAGGGGTTTCCAACAAATTAAGCTTTCCCAATACCTTGAGCGAAGCTCATCTTGTCTTTAAAAATCACGAAGTAGAAATTGAGGCATGCTTTTTAAAATACATGTACGATGCCCAAGAATATTTCAACATCAAGCGCAGTTAATTCAGAATGTAGCTCCACTTATTTGTGGGATTTTTGAAATAATCGTACATTTCGCGTCATGAACAGCGGATTTTCAATGAAATGCAAACAACTTGGTCACCTATTCGGGTTGATTTTGCCTTTACTCTTCCTCCTGTTTACCTCCGCATGTGATCGTCCGAATACCAAACAATTGAATAGCGAGCAAAGCAGCGTTCGAGCCATTGACCTTCCCGAAATTATTGAAAAAGGCAAGATTACAGTCCTAGCAGAAAACAGTTCCATTTCGTTTTTCATTTACCGTGGAAAGAAGATGGGCTTTGAATATGAATTACTTAAAGAGTATGCCCACCATATAGGAGTAGACATTGAAGTAAAGATTGTCCGAAATCTCGACAACCTGATTGGCTTACTGAATGCTGGTGAGGGGGATGTCATTGCGTGCAATTATGCCATGAATCCAAACCGATTGAAATACATCACATTCACGAAGCCCTACATGCACACACCTTTGGTACTTGTCCAGCGAAAGCCAGATGGGTGGGAAAAGATGCACCCCGACAAAGTCAATAAAAAAATGATTCGGGATTTATTGAAGCTTGGGCATAAGAAAATTCCCGTGTGGAGAAATTCATCGTATTACTTGCGTTTGATTAATCTTCAGGATGAAATCTGCGACACCATCTACATTCAAGCCCAAGACGGTAAAAAAAGCACGGAGGAAATGATTGAATTGGTGTCTGAGGGTGAAATTGACTTTACCGTAGCCGAGAAAAATGTGGCCCTCATCAACCAACGTTTTCTTGAGAACCTCGACATCAAAACCTTTTTATCTGTAGATCAAAAAATTGGTTTCGGGCTCCGTAAATCGAGCCCTTTACTCAAGGCCTCTTTCGATGAGTGGTTGGAAAAATTCAAAAAGAAAAAAGCATTTCAACACATCTATGCCAAATACTTCATTAAAGAAGACCTCACTGTTCAGGCCCAATATGGACTATCGAGTTTAAAGGGGCAATTGTCGAACTACGATAAATTTTTCAAAAAAGCGGCGAAAAAATACGACTTTGAGTGGTTGTTGCTCGCATCGGTTTCTTACCACGAATCGCGTTTCAATCCCAATGCGCGTGGATTTGGTGGCGCCTACTCCATCATGCAATTCATGCCTGGAACAGGACCCAAGTATGGCGTTTATCCAAACTCCTCCGTTGAAGTTCAAATCAATGGTGGGGCGAAAAAACTCGGAAAAGATTACATTTCTTGGGAAGCCATTCCAGACCGAGATCAACGGGAAAAGTTCACACTCGCCACCTACAATGCAGGACGTTCCCATATTGAAGACGCGCAACGATTGGCTGAAAAGCACGGCATGAATCCTTTGCGTTGGGATGACAATGTTGAAGTCATGATGTTGAATCTTTCAAAAGCAGAATATTACCGCGACCCGGTGGTGAAAAACGGTGCTTTGCGTGGGGCGAGAACCTACCACTATGTGCGCAGAATCTATGCGCAATACCTGGAATGGAAGACCATTTTTAATTGACCTACATGAAGCGATTATTGGTTATTGGTGGACCTACGGCTGGTGGAAAAACCGCTTTGAGCATCGCACTCGCAAAACACTTCAACACCGTAATTCTCTCAGGTGATTCACGACAGTTTTACAAAGAAATGTCTATCGGAACGGCAAAACCAAGTGCCTTTGAACAAGATGGAATTCAACATTACTTTATCGATTCGCATTCCATACAAGAACCATTAAGCGCCTCAAGTTATGCCGAGCAGGCCATGGAGGTATTGGCCGTAGAATTCCTTAAACACGACACGATCGTTTTAACGGGGGGATCGGGCATGTTTATCGATGCCTTGTGTAAAGGACTTGACAACATTCCACACTCACCCGAAATACGCGATAAAATCACACAACAATGGAAAGAACAGGGCATTGCGTTTCTTCGTGCGCAATTAAAATTCCTGGACCCCATTTATTTTGACCAAGTAGATTTGAACAATCCGGTGCGTATCATTCGAGCGTTGGAGGCAATCGAAATCACAGGTCAACCATTTTCCGCGTTGCGCAAGGCAGAAAAGAACCAGCGCCCATTCGAAGTGCATTACATCATCATTGAACACAATAGAGAATTTCTCTACAGACGAATTGACCAACGCGTTGACGACATGGTGGCCAATGGACTTGTGGACGAAGCAAAAAAATTATTGCCCTATAGGGAATTCAACGCATTGAATACTGTAGGATATACCGAGTTATTCGAACATTTCGATGGCAAAACAACATGGAATGAAGCCATTGAAAAAATTAAACAAAATACCCGCAATTACGCCAAGCGACAAATCACCTGGTGTCGCAGGTATTCGGATGCCACACGAATTCACTATTCGGGAGAAGTGAACCACATGGTCGAAGAAATTATTCGTGAACTTTAATTGCATTACGGCCGTTAAATTTAGTTTGGAATGATTCTTGAAAAATGGCCAGCAAATTTGAAAAAATGAAAATCACACTCAATCAGGTCATGCCCTTTCCGCTTGCTTCGATGCAGCACGGTGAGCAAAGCATTTGGGGCAAACGCACAGAACTGTTACCCGGAACTAAAGTTATGCTCAATGCATCGAGTGGTAAAGGAAAGTCAACTTTCATCAATACAGTGCTTGGTATCCGCACGGATTTCACAGGTTCAGTGATTTTTGATTCAACGGATATAAAAAACCTAAGTACTGACGATTGGACAAACATCCGTCAGCGCAAGATCTCTGCAATCTTTCAAGATTTACAACTTTTCCCAAGCATCACGGTAAAGGAAAATCTTTTGTTGAAAAACAACTTGACGCAGACGTACACTACCGATCAAATACTCGGCTTTCTCGATTTCCTCGGTATCGCAGACAAATGGGAGCAGCAGTGCGGACTTCTTTCCATGGGACAACAACAGCGTGTTGCGATTATTCGTGCACTTTGTCAGCCATTCGAATGGTTGCTCATGGACGAACCTTTTTCTCACCTCGATGAGGACAATACACAGCGCTGCTTGAAATTGATCGTTGATCGCACAGAAGAACAAAAAAGCGGATTCGTGCTTACGTCCTTAGGTGATTATCATGGTATTCAGTATGACCAAACTTTAATGCTCTAAGCCATGATCCAGAAACTATTATTCAGAAATCAGGACCGCAAGCAACTTATAATCGCTATGCTTGGCGCCTTTATGGGAATCACATTCCTCATCGCTTCGGTGCATTATCTCATTCGCTTGAACGAATTTGGACAGGGCAGCGAAATTCTTGGTCCAAATACGATTATCGTTCAGAAGAAAGTAACCAACTCAAGTTCACTCGCTTTGACAAAAACAGATTTCAACGAGCGAGAAATCGAAAAAATGGAGAAACTTCCATTTATCGAAAAAGTAAAACCTGTCCTCAGCAACAATTTTGATGTTTCCTTTGAGACTGCCGATCCTTACGTTCCACGCTTTCGATCCGATGTTTTCGTTCAAACCGTTGACCCCTCATTTCTGGACGTTCACAGCAACAAATGGCATTGGAAAGAAGGCGATGCATTTGTTCCTATCATTATGCCGAGAGATTTCTTAGTGATGCTCAACACCTTTATGAGTGCAAGTAACATCCCTCAAATTTCCGACGATTTAGCGATGGACATCCGTTTCAAATTTACCATTTCTAACCAAACAAAAAAAGTATGGGTAGATGCGCGAATCATTGGCTTCACGAATGAAGTTTCTTCCATCTTAGTTCCTGAATCATTTATGACCTACGGAAACGAGCAATTTAGTTTGGGTGTAGAAAAGAAGATTACACAACTCATGATCTCGGGAAAGGAAAATGAATTCGGGAAGGTGGAGGCACTACTAAAAGAAAAAGGCCTTGAGTCGAAAAATGCACAAATGGTAGCAGGACGATTGAAAAGTGTTATTGGTACTTTGTTGCTCGTAGTGATGGGCATTTCAGTTATTGCCGTTTTCCTCTCCGGCTTGGTGCTCATCCAATATATGCAATTGCTTATGTCGAAAAATGAATACGAAGTTCGCACCATGATGCGGATCGGTTATGCGCCAAAAATCCTCATTCACACGTTCTTCCTTTATTTCGTAAAAATCTTTGGTATCATCGCTGGACTTGGACTTGGAGCCTTCTTCCTGCTGAAGTACTTTCTAGATGAAATGTTCACGACTGGAGGCATTTACCTCAACACCACCGTCTCATTGGCAACCTTCTTCGTGTTGGCAGCAGTGTATTTATTCTTTGCGCTTGCCAGTTACCGCACCGCAACAAAAGGCATTCATCGCCACTTTTAAAAGGTTAAAGAACTGTTAAATCAACCTACTTTTTTAACTTTGTTGCGTCTAAAGAATAATTTTCATCAACAAACGAAATTTCACATGAAAGCGTCATTATTTATCTCATTCATTCTTTTGGCTGGTTTGTCCTTTGGGCAAAAACTAAGATTTAAAATCGTTGGTCAAAAGGACACCACTGTGCACCTAGTTCGTTACTACGGACAAAAGTTATTTTATGCCGATACTGCGCAAATTAAGGGAGGAATTGTTGAATTCGACGGAAGTAAACAAAAAGCTGGAATTTTAGGCGTTTTCCTTCCTGGACAAAAGATGTTCGAATTCATTTACAACAATGAGGAAGTCTATATCGAAACCAAAGATCCTGATTTCATTCAAAACATGGTGGTAAAGAAGTCGAAGGAAAATATGGTTTTCAATGATTTCATTCAATTTATTCAACCAAAGAAAACTGAAATCAATCGTTTGGCTGAACGACGCGCTCAATTGAAAGCAACCGACTCTGAATACAAAGTACTCGGCGATAAAATCGATGAAATCAATAAAGAGGTGGTGGCTTATCAAGAACAATTGATGGCAAACAACCCTAAACTTTTGGTGTCGAAGATCATTCGCATGTCGATGGACATTACCATTCCCGAAGCGCCAGTCAACGAGAAAGGCCAGATCATCGATTCTTCGTTCAAATTTAAATACTACCGCAGTCACTATTGGGAC
Source organism: Flavobacteriales bacterium (assembly GCA_947453795.1). GTDB lineage: Bacteria > Bacteroidota > Bacteroidia > Flavobacteriales_D > Crocinitomicaceae > M0103. The sequence goes on along the minus strand of CANGIC010000107.1, from coordinate 2,644 downwards.
AATGTGGATTTGAGCGATGACCGCTTGGTGAATACACCTGTATTTGGGAACAAGTTGGAATATTTCTTCGGGAAAAACATGATGATTCAACATTGGGATACCGTGTTGTACTATGGGTATCAACTGTGTGATCGATTAAATCCTTCATCCACCGCCTTTGAATTTTGTGTGTCTTGGATTACTTCTACCTATGGAAAAAGCAACATCATGGGAATGGATAAAGTTTACATCATGATGGCTGACCGCTATTACTGCAGTAAAAATGCCCAAGGTAAATCTCCAGCTTTTTGGATGGAAGAAAAGAAACTCGAGGATTTATGTGAGAAAATTCCCGTTCGCAAAACATTGGTCATGGGCGTTGTTCCTCCAAACCTTACTTTGCTGGATACAACAGATGTCAAATGGCGAGATTTTTACAGTTTAAAATCGGAATATACCGTTTTGTATTTCTGGGATCCAGAGTGTGGACACTGTAAGAAAATTACACCTCGACTTGCTGAATTGTACACGAAAAAGCTGAAAAGCAGAAACATTGAGGTTTTTGCTGTCGGTAAAGCTGTTGGCGAAGATTTTGAGAAATGGAAGAAATTCATCCGCGACAATAATATGACATTCATCAATGTCTCTGTGACCGATAAGCTCTACCGCACTGCGATGGAAGATCCAAGACCACTTTTAAAATATACGACACTTGAATCCTTAAACTATCAGACGACATACGACTTGGAAACTACTCCGCGCGTTTTCGTATTGGACAAGGACAAGAAAATCATCGCAAAAAACATTTCCATTTCTCAGCTTGAGGATCTTTTGGATCGACTACAAGGAAAAGAAAATCTTCCTAAACTCTTCCCTCCAGATCCTGAGGAAGAGGAAGCAATGCATTAATACTAAAGTAACCTTCGGGTTACTTTTTTTATTTAATTTCGTCCCGTAAAATCATTACATAAAAGCCGATTAAATCGTTCTAAATGAAATTCCTACTACCCTTATTATTCGCAGCACCGTTGGTCATTTTTGGTCAAATCAACATTACAGCTCCAAGCGCTGGTTCTCAATCCTTTGACTTTAATACCCTTGCAAGCAGCGGGACATTAAATCCATGGACCGACAATACCACAATTCCCGGATTCTATGCGCAACGTACTTCAGCGACTACAACCTATGACGCGAGCACCGGAACAGGAACCACGGGAACATTATATAGCTATGGATTGGCTTTAAATACGGAGCGCGCATTAGGAACTGTTGGTTCAAATGCAGCGGGAAATTTTGCCCACGGAATGCAATTTAAAAATTCAACCCTTGGAACAATTGAAAACATTACGGTTGGCTATACCTTAGAAGAATGGCGTTGCGGAAACAATACAACGCCGCAATCCATAACCTTCTGGTATAAAGTAGGCACTACTGCCATCACCGCACTCACACCAAACAACAATACCGGTTGGACCGCTGTAACGGCCTTAACAAGCAATAGTCCAATAAACACTGCAACAGCAGGAGCCTTGGATGGAAATCAAGCCGCAAACCGCGTTGTTGTCAGTGCATTTCAAATTCCTGGACTTACCCTAGCTCCTGGTCAATTTGTGATGTTCAAATGGGAGGATATCAATCATGCAGGAAATGATCACGGTTTAGCGATAGATGATGTTTCAGTGAACTGGGCGTACAATTGCCGCACAACAAGTACTCAAACGCTGACCGCTTGTGGCTCATACACCGTGCCTAGTGGACATGAAACCTATACCACCTCAGGTACTTACACCGATACGATTCCCAATGTTTCTGCTTGCGACAGTGTGATTACCTTCAACTTGACTGTTCAACCGACAAACATTTACTACGCTGATGTGGATGGTGACACCTATGGAAATGCAGCCGTTTCACAAGTGGCGTGTGTCTTACCGTTGGGCTATGTAACCAACAACTTAGATTGTAATGATGCCAATGCACAAATCACTGTGGCTCAAACCTATTATGCAGATGCTGACAATGATACCTTTGGGGATCCAAATATTTCCGTCGTTACCTGTAGTGCACCTGCTGGTTATGTCACCAACAATAGCGACTGCAACGATGCGAACGCGGCGTTCAATGCCCTTCAAACATATTATGCCGATGCGGACAACGACACCTATGGTGATCCCGCCGTGTCTATTATCAGCTGTGGACCTCCTGCGGGATATGTTGCAAACAACACCGATTGCAATGATGCCGATGCCGCGTTGAATGCCCTACAAACATTTTATGCCGATGCAGACAATGATACCTATGGAGATCCTACTGTTTCCATTTTAAACTGTGGCGCACCTGCAGGTTATGTAGCGAACAACACCGATTGCAATGATGCCGATGCCGCGTTGAATGCCCTGCAAACATTCTATGCTGATGTAGACAACGACACTTACGGGGACCCCGCAAATTCCATCTTGAGCTGTGGCATGCCAGCCGGTTATGTAACCAACAGCACAGACTGTAACGATGCCAATGCCGCGTTGAATGCCCTGCAAACATTCTATGCTGATGTAGACAATGATACCTACGGTGATCCAACAAATTCCATCTTGAGTTGTGGCATGCCTGCCGGGTATGTAACGAATAATACCGATTGTAACGATGCAAATGCCGCGTTGAATGCCCT
>CANGIC010000106.1 GCA_947453795.1 Flavobacteriales bacterium | reverse complement strand
GTGGGAGCGAAGAAAAAAACCAGAGTTCGTGTCACCGCTCTCGCTCTCACACTCACTCTGGTTTTTTGTACAGGAAATGGATGGATTGTCGAACCAACTTTGTCTTGATAATAAGTTAATTACAACAAAATTTTGATTGTGAATTTGAAGAGCGAGTTGGAGTGTGAGAGTGAAGAAAAAAACCAGAGTTCGTGTCACCGCTCTCGCTCTCACACTCACTCTGGTTTTTTGTACTCGGAGCGGGACTTGAACCCGCACGGGCTAATGCCCACAGGATTTTAAGTCCGGCGTGTCTACCATTCCACCATCCGAGCATCCTGTGTGATGAATAAAAAAGGAGCACGAATGCTCCTTCTCTGATTCCTCAGAGCGAGAAACGGGATTCGAACCCGCGACCCCGACCTTGGCAAGGTCGTGCTCTACCAACTGAGCTATTCTCGCATTGTTGAGTTTCGCCTGAACAACTTTCATTGTAGTCAGCTCCTCTCGATTTCACTGCATCGTTTTACAGCGGGGGACAAAGATAAGAAGGAAATTAAAAAATGCAACGGCAGAACTAAAAAAATTAGCCCCCAGTCATTTTTTTAATTTCGTGTAACTTCAAAAGGGCTTCTACTGGGGTGAGTGTGTTGATGTCGATGGATACCAACTCCTCACGGATATTCTCTAATACAGGATCGTTCAATTGAAAGAAACTCAATTGCATATTCGGTGATGCTACCGCTTCTTGTACCTTCTCTTTCATCTTTTTCTTGCCGGTCATGTCATGGCTGTTTTCCAATTCCTTCAGCATCAACTCAGCACGTGACAATACCTGAGAAGGCATTCCGGCTAAACGTGCCACGTGAATTCCGAAGGAGTGCTCGCTGCCTCCAGCCACCAACTTGCGCATGAACAAGATCTTTTGACCTATTTCTTTGACTGAAACATTGTAGTTGCGAATGCGGTCAAACTTCTTGGTCATTTCGTTGAGTTCATGGTAATGCGTGGCAAATAATGTTTTTGCCTTTGATCGCGGATTTTCATGGATGTACTCGGCAATCGCCCAAGCAATGGAAATCCCATCATAGGTGCTCGTTCCACGTCCAATTTCGTCGAGTAAAACCAAACTGCGCTCGGAAAGATTGTTCAGAATGCTTGCTGTTTCATTCATCTCGACCATGAAAGTCGATTCGCCGGAGGAGATGTTGTCGGATGCACCCACGCGGGTAAATACTTTGTCGACTAAGCCCAACTTAGCGCTTTTTGCAGGAACAAAACTTCCCATTTGTGCCATCAGACTGATTAAAGCCGTTTGACGTAGAATCGCGCTTTTACCGCTCATGTTTGGACCGGTAATCATGATGATCTGCTGCGACTCGGGATCTAAATCAATGTCATTGGCTATGTATGCCTCGCCGTGACGCAATTGTTTTTCAATGACTGGGTGACGTCCTTCGCGAATTTCTATGGCATAGCCATCATTGATCTCTGGACAGTTGTATCCATTCGCCAAAGCAATCGTGGCAAAGGATCCTAGACAGTCGAGCTGAGCCAATAAAAAAGCATTGTGTTGAATGGGAAGGATGTAATCAGCCATGGAAATCACCAGGTCATTGAACAACTTGTATTCAATCGAATGGATGCGTTCCTCAGCGCCTAGGATCTTCGTTTCGTAGATTTTGAGTTCCTCGGTGATATAGCGTTCTGCATTCACTAAAGTCTGCTTTCGAATCCATTCTTCGGGAACCTTGTCCTTGTGGGTATTTCGAACTTCAAGGTAATACCCAAAAACATTGTTGAAGGCGACTTTCAAACTTGGAATCCCAGTTCGAGTAGATTCCCGCTCCTCTAAATCCTTCAAGTAGTCCTTGCCATTGGTGGAAATTTCCCGCAATTCATCCAACTCTGTATGCCATCCATCGCGAATCACTGCACCTTTTCCTATTTGAATAGCTGGCTCATCCATCAACGTTTTTTCTATGATGTCGACGAGATTTTCACAGGGATTTAATTGATCAGCAATCTTTCTTAGGATATCACTCTCGCTATGTTCAAGCAAGGAACAAATAGGACCAATTTGCCGCAAGGTGCGTTTCAGTTGGATGACCTCTTTTGGGTTCACTTTTCCCACTGCTACCTTCGAGATGAGTCGTTCAAGATCACCAATTTGACCAAGTCGGTCGCCAAGTTCACTGTTGAGCGCGGTATTTTCTTTCAAGTACGCTACCGCAGAAAGTCGGTCGCGAATGGGACGTTCATCCTTCAATGGCAAGACAATCCAGCGTTTCATCATTCGTCCACCCATGGGTGTGAGGGTGCGGTCTAGGACATCAGCTAAAGTTGTTGCATTTTCATGCGCTGAAGAAATCAATTCTAGGTTGCGAACAGTGAATCGATCGAGCCACACGTAGCGTTCTTCTTCAATTCGAGCTATAGTGGTGATATGACCTAGGCGGTCGTGCTGATTTTCACCGAGGTAATGCAATACCGCTCCAGCAGCAATCGTCGCTTTGTCTAAATTCTCAATCCCAAATCCTTTCAATGAATTGGTTTGAAAATGCTTTTGGAGTGATTCATGCGCAAAGTCTGTTGTAAACACCCAATCTTCCAAACGGAAGGTATAGTAGCGGTCTCCAAAGATTTCTTGAAACTCTTTCGAACGGTTTTTTTGATAAACAATCTCAGTAGGTTCAAAACCTTGGATCAGCTTATCAATGTATTCTTTGTTCCCTTGTGCAATTAAAAACTCACCTGTCGAGACATCCAAAAAGGCAATCCCATGTTCGTTTTTATCGAAGTGAATGGCACATAGAAAATTATTTTTCTTTTGATCGAGCACCTGATCGTTGAAAGAAACGCCAGGCGTCACGAGTTCGGTAACCCCACGCTTGACAATGGTTTTTGTCATTTTTGGGTCTTCCAACTGATCGCATATAGCTACCCGTTCACCTGCCCGAACAAGTTTTGGTAAATAGGTATCCAACGAATGATGTGGGAATCCTGCCAATTCAATTTCTGAGCTCGATCCTGCACCACGTTTCGTTAGGATAATCCCAAGGATCCGCGAAGTTTTTATGGCATCTTCACCAAAGGTTTCGTAAAAGTCACCCACGCGAAAAAGCAACAAGGCCTGAGGGTGTCGGGCCTTAATCTGATTGTATTGCTTCATTAAGGGAGTTTCACTCGCGCTTTTTTCTTGCTTTTCCTTCGCCAAGTCGGATGATTTAATGATTTTTGCCATAAAGTTAGGACCCTCCACTGAGAGGTCAAAACATCCTGACTTCATCTTATCAACAAAAATGAACAGGAAGTTAAAATTATGGGAATTAGAACGGGTGAGTGAGGAAGATTTTCGTGCTCAACAGAAGTTCCCATTGATTGTCCTATTGGATGATATTCGAAGCTTAAATAATATCGGTTCTTTCTTTCGAACGGCGGATGCCTTTAATGTGGAAAAGATATATCTGTGCGGAATTACCGCCAATCCACCGCACCGTGACATTCAGAAAACAGCCCTCGGTGCTACTGAAACGGTGGCATGGGAATACCGGAAGTCAATTACGGAGCTAGTCACTGAATTAAAGGAACAGGGAGTTGTTGTTTGCACCATTGAGCAAGCGGAGAAAACGGTCCATTTGCAACATGCGGGCGATTTATCCGGCGAACGATTTGCGCTCGTCTTTGGCAACGAAGTCGATGGGGTGAATCAAGCCGTGATTGACATGACTGACCATGTTATTGAAATCCCCCAATTCGGTACAAAACACAGTTTAAATGTGTCTGTTTGCGCTGGTGTTGTGCTCTGGGAGTTTGGGAAGAAATATTTCGGAGCATAGACCGTCCGTCGGCTGACGGACTGATGGAACATAGAACATGGACTTGATCGTACTTCGAAACAAAATTACCGCAGGTATCGAATCCTTAAATTTGCGCAGCAATCAAATTCTTAATTTAATTAAAATGGAAACATACTACGACCCAAAAGACCTGAAAAACTTCGGGAAGATCGGTGAGTTCGGACAAGAACTGGCAGACAAATTTTTTGATTATTACGGCAACGTATTCAAAGATTCGGCCCTTTCAGCTAGAGAGAAATCGTTGATTGCTTTGGCAGTGGCGCATGCTGTTCAATGTCCGTATTGCATCGATGCCTATACGTCAGATACGCTAGAAAAAGGATATACGGAGGACCAACTGATGGAAGCGGTACATGTCACAACAGCGATTCGTGGAGGAGCATCATTGGTGCATAGCGTGCAAATGATGAAGCAGGCGAAAAAATTGATGATGTAGATGAAGTCATTGTTCGCGTCACACAATCCCTTGTCGGCACCAGATGTTCAATTGGATGCCCTTCACAAGCTTGAAATGACTCCTTTTTCGGAGCGTGTCAAAAGTGCTGGTTTGGAAGAAATTAAACCTTTGCCAATATCTATTCTCCAAGTGAATTTGGGAAAGATGTGCAACCAAACATGCAAGCATTGTCATGTGGATGCAGGTCCAGACCGCAAAGAAATTATGTCGCGCGAAACGATGGAACAGTGTCTTTCTGTGCTGCGCAATTCGACCATTCAAACGGTTGATTTAACGGGTGGTGCGCCTGAAATGAATCCTCATTTTCGGTGGTTTGTGGAGGAATTGAGTACCCTAAAAAAACACATCATTGTTCGCTGCAATTTAACCATCATCCTTGCGAACAAAAAGTACCACGATCTGCCTGAATTTTTTAAAGTACACCAGGTCGAAGTGGTTTCATCTTTGCCCCATTTCACTGCATTGCGCACTGATCGTCAGCGTGGTGAAGGGGTGTTTTCAAAGTCGATTGAGGCCCTTCAAAAGTTGAATCAAGCAGGATACGGTATCGATGGCAGTGGACTTCTGCTCAATCTCGTTTACAATCCCACAGGGGCAATTTTGCCATCTGACCAAAAAGGACTAGAAGCTGAATTCAAACACCGCTTAAAACAGGAATTCAACATCGATTTCAATGTGCTCTTTTCCATAACGAACATGCCAATTAGTCGCTACCTTGAGTATTTGATCGAAAGTGGAAACCTGGAATCCTATATGGAGAAATTGGTCGATGCTTTCAATCCAATGGCAGTGCAAAACGTGATGTGTCGAAATACCATTTCTGTAGGATGGGACGGGAATTTGTACGATTGTGATTTCAATCAAATGCTTGAACTGCCAGTGAATACCGAAAAAAGAAATATTCGCGATTTTGATGAACGAGCACTGGGTTTCCGTTCGATTCGGGTGGACGACCATTGTTACGGATGCACGGCTGGAGCAGGTTCAAGTTGTGGTGGTGAAATTGCCTGAATTTCGATTGGAATTAAACAATTGTCTCGGTTTCGTGTTACTGAACTAATCGCTACCTTTGCAGCGGTTTTGTTAACCTTAAAAAATGATCCAAACAGATATTATCATCATCGGTGCGGGGCCTGTAGGACTTTTCACCGTTTTCGAAGCAGGACTGCTGAAATTGCGTTGTCACTTGATTGACTCATTACCACAACCTGGTGGACAATGTTCAGAGATTTATCCAAAAAAACCCATTTACGATATTCCCGGTTTTCCTTCAGTTCTAGCTGGGGAATTAATCGATAACTTAATGGAACAAGCAGCACCTTTTAAGCCAGGTTTTACCTTGGGAGAGGCGGCCTTGTCCATTGACAAAACGGATGACGGAAAGTTCATTGTTACGACCGTGAAAGGCACACAGCACGAAGCACCTATTGTAATGATTGCAGGTGGACTGGGTGTGTTTGAACCGCGTAAACCACCTATTGCCAACTTGGAAGCATTTGAGGACAAAGGTGTTGAATACATCATCAAGGATCCAGAATTTTACCACGGCAAGCGCTGTGTGATTGCTGGAGGTGGTGATTCTGCGTTGGATTGGTCGATCTATTTGGCTGAAAATAACATTGCGAGTGAAGTGGTACTCGTTCACCGAAGCAGTTCATTCCGTGGTCACCTCGACTCCGTTCAAAAGGTGATTGACATGGCGGAAAAAGGTAAAATAAAGTTGGTAACTGAAGCTGAGGTGACAGGAATCAATGGAAATGGAAAGGTCGAAAATGTAGTAATCACGCACCAAACAAATGGTGAAATGATTCAAGAAGCAGATCATTTTATTCCATTATTCGGTTTGAAACCAAGCCTAGGTCCGATTGCAGATTGGGGATTGGAAATCGAGAAAAGCGCGATCAAAGTCGATACGAAGGATTATTCCACAAACATCCCAGGGATTTATGCCATTGGTGATGTCAATACCTACGAAAACAAATTGAAGTTGATCTTGTGTGGATTCCACGAAGGCACCCTGGCGGTACAGTCGGCTTTTGCACGCATCCATCCCGATAAGAAGAATATCTTGAAGTACACCACAGTAAATGGTGTCAATGGATTCTAGGGAATTGTGAATTTATGCTGATGTGCAATGAATAGGAGGAACATCAATGCCGTTGTGATCTTGGGGATTATTTCCTTAGCCAGTATCCTTCTTGTGCAAATGGTATGGATCCGCAAGACCATTGCCATGCAGCAAACGAATATCGCGATTCAGGAACATGAAGACAGCTTGAACCTGAAGCAATTTTCTGAACAAGCACACATCGCATTGCGAAATGTCTTGGAAGAAATTTCAACCCAACACGCCGATAGCTCCGACCTTTATGGTGCAGTGAAACAAGTCCGAACGAATTATTTCGCGGTGGATGTCAACGAGGAATTACATCCGTATTACCTCGAAACGCTGCTCAAGCGAGAGTTCTACGACCAAAGTATCCATCAAGATTTTCAATACGGAATTTACGACTGCTTCACGGATTCGATTGTTTTCGGGAATCTCATCAAATTCACCAAGGATTCCCTCTACGCGCCAGTATCAGATACCTTAAATGGGATTACCTCGGCAAAGTTGAGCTGGAAAAAAGATGGACATTACTTCACGGTTTATTTTCCCAATGTGGCCGCCAAGCGCATTCAATCACCGGATGAACTGATTTCACCCTGGATTTATGTGACCATTATTGTCCTCTTGGTCTTGGTGTTTTTTGGCTATTCCATCAATGTTATTGTCCGGCAGAAAAGAGTTTCGGAGGTGAAAACAGACTTTATCAATAACATGACGCACGAACTTAAGACACCGATTTCAACCATTGGTTTGTCGAGTGAAATGTTAATGAAGAGTGATTTTTCCAATGATCCTGAGAAACTGAAGCGCTACGCAAGCATCATTTACAAGGAAAATAAACGCTTGGAAAATCAAGTGGAAAGGGTATTGAATGTCGCGAAGTTGGATAAGGAAGAATTGACCTTATCGACCGAAATCATGGACTTGCATGAACTGATTGATGAAGCGCGCGAAAGTTTCGAATTTAATCAATCCGAGCTGGGAGGAAAGCTTACTGTTGAACTAAATGCGGAGCAACATGCCATAAAAGCTGATGCGGTGCACTTGACCAATGTGGTGTACAATCTGTTGGACAATGCCGTGAAATATTGCGAAGGGAAACCTGAAATTACCTTATCAACCCGCAACGAAAAGAAAGGATTGGTATTGGAAATCACCGACAATGGTATTGGAATCAAACGGGAAGAGCTCCGCATGATTTTTGACAAGTTCTACCGCGTTCCTACAGGGAATGTACACAATGTAAAGGGATTTGGATTGGGCTTGTTCTATGTAAAACTTATCATCGATGCCCACAAGGGAAAGATTGATGTGAAAAGTAAACTGGGTGAGGGTACAACCTTCACTATTTGGCTTCCGCTCGATTAGAACGAGTGGCTGTCTAAAATGGCGGCCATGTCTACCTGGATTTTCTTTGCTTCCTCACCTGCACGCTCTGCGAAATCAAGTCCATTGGATGCATAGATGATTCCCCTTGATGAATTGACCAACAAACCACAATCAGCATTCCAACCGTATTTCGCGACATCTTCGAGTGATCCTCCTTGAGCGCCAACACCCGGCACTAAGAAGAAATGGTCTGGAACAAGTTTTCTCACTTCACCAATTTCTTCTGCACGGGTAGCACCAACGACAAACATTAGGTTTTCAGGCGTTCCCCATTCACACGATTTCCGCAAGACCTTTTTGTACAATTCTTCCCCATTTGCATCTTGAATCATTTGAAAATCGAGTGCTCCTTTGTTGGATGTCAAGGCCAGTAAAATCGCCCATTTACCGTCGAATTCCAAGAAGGGAGAAACACTGTCCTCGCCCATGTATGGCGCAACGGTCACCGAATCACATTTGAGGGATTCGAAAAAAGTTTTTGCGTAATAGCTCGAGGTATTGCCAATATCACCGCGTTTGGCATCAGCGATGGTGAAAATGTCTTTGGGGATGTAGTCAATGGTTTTTTGCAACGATTCCCATCCTTTCGGGCCACAACATTCGTAAAAGGCAATATTGGGCTTGTAGGCCACGGCAAAGTCTTTGGTCGCATCAATGATGGCCTTGTTGAACTCAAAAATGGGGTCCTCCGTGTCGAGCAGGTACGCTGGGATTTTGGAAAGATCGGTGTCAAGTCCAACGCAAAGGAATGAACGCTTCCGTTTTATTTGTGCAATGAGTTCGTGTCGTGTCATGTTGGAATATATTCGCCGACAAAGGT
>CANGIC010000105.1 GCA_947453795.1 Flavobacteriales bacterium | reverse complement strand
CTCGTGAAATGTCTTGGTCAGATCGAAGAATTTTTTGGTGCTGAGCGTCAGGTATGTGTGGTTCGTGAGATTTCGAAATTTTTTGAAGAATACAAACGCGGAACGGCAAGCGAAGTGAAGGCCTATTATGAAGCACATCCTCCAAAAGGCGAAATCGTTATTCTAATCGAAGGAAAAAATGAATAAAATAAGAACAGAGGCGATTGTCCTGAAGCAAAATGGAGCTGCCACAACAGCATTTGAACGTCGTTCTTGGGAAATTGATCAACCGAAGGACAACGAGGTTGTGATTGAAAGTGAGGCCTTTGGTTTGAATTACGCCGATGTGATGTCGCGCTTGGGTTTGTACCGTGAGGCGCCTCCCTTGCCATGTGTGGTGGGGTATGAGGTGGTTGGAAAAATCACGCAAGTAGGTAAGGATGTTTCGTCCGAATTAGTGGGCAAAAGAGTCTTGGCATTTTGTCGTTTCGGTGGCTATGCGAAGCAGGTGGTGACGCAAGAGTATGCGGTAGTTCCTATTGATGATATTCCCGCTGAACAAGCGCTAGTGTTGTGTACGCAAGCAGTTACAGCGTATTACATGGCGGCTTATCTTACACCCATTCAGGCAGGAGAGAAAGTGTTGATTCACGCTGCGGCGGGAGGTGTTGGAACTTTATTGGTTCAGTTAGCAAAACTTCGCGGTGCTGAGGTATTTGCAAAAATTGGCGATGACAGCAAAGCCGAGGTGGTTCGTTCCTTGGGTGCAGACCATGTGATCAATTACAAAAAAGGGGATTATGCCGAAGAGGTCAAGCGACTCTTGAAAGGCGATCGCTTGGATGCAAGTTTCAATCCTGCCGCTGGATCGACGTTTAAAAAGGATTTTGAGTTGATTGGTTCAGGCGGCCGTGTGGTGCTTTTCGGTGCTTCTGAATTGTCGTCTGGGAAATATGGACTCTTTTCGAAACTGAATTTCCTCCGAAAAATGGGACTCGTGCTACCTATCGGACTGATGATGCGCTCGAAGAATGTGCTCGGCGTGAACATGTTAAAAATCGCGGATAACCGACCGATGGTCTTGACACACTGCTTGAAAGAGGTGGTGGCCTTGTACCAAGACGGAAAATTAATTCCTCAAGTGGGTGGAATTTATTCCATCGATGAGGTGGCCAAAGCCCATGAGGCGCTAGAAAATGGAAAAACGACCGGGAAATTAACGGTCAAATGGGATTAATCTGGAATAAACTTTTGGGTTCATTTAGCTCCGGGTTTAATTCGGGGAATAAGTAGTTAGGCAAAGTTTGTAAATCGTCTTCTCAAGCTCTTGTAGAGTAAATTCAAAGTCTTACCTTCGTTCAAGCAGATGGAAGGATTTCAAATTACTAGCAAGCAATACTTTGACGAATACATGTCATTGATAGGCAAGGATATAAAAAACCTAGTCAAAAACTTCGATTTCAATTACAAAGACTTAAATCTTGGGTACCAGACCCAGGCATCTGCAGTTTATTCATCAAACATCGAGGGGAATACAATTGATTTGAACTCTTTCATGAATTTTAAGTTATCCAATGAGAAATTCAAAGTAGGAAAAGAACTAAAGGAAATTGAAGACTTGATACGCGCCTATGATTTTGCACAGCGCGAATGTTTGAATCAGAAAAACTTCTTGAATATTCATAAAATTTTATCCGAAACATTAGTAATTAATAGTTTAAGAGGCAAGTATAGAAAGGAAAAAGTTGGCGTTTTTGGTGAATCTGGTTTAGTTTATTTGGCCATCGAATCTGAATTTATTAAGAAAACCATGAACGATTTCTTTTCAGGAATCGAAGAACTTTTGGTCAATAATTTAAGTGTAGAAGAAGTTTTTTATTTCGCCTCATTCATTCATTTAAAATTTGTTCATATTCATCCATTCAGAGATGGAAATGGCAGAGCTGCCAGAATTCTTGAAAAGTGGTTTATAGCATCAAAACTTGGCGAAGAATTTTGGAAATTGCCTTCAGAAAAATACTACAAAGACAATCAAGCCGACTACTATAAAAATCTGAACTTAGGGGTAAATTATTATGAGTTGAATTATAATAAATCCTTGCCGTTTTTAGCAATGCTTCCATATTGCATGAAGTAATTTAATTCAGCGCATTCGTGCTTTCGGGTTCATGTTGCCCCAAGTTCAATCCTCACGGAGGAAAAGGACCCACATATTCCACACAAGGCGTCGTGCCCTGAAAACACTGCGCATTCTCTGTAATTGTTGTCTCCATGTTTCCTTCAACCACAAGTTTTAGGTCTGGTGAAGCTTGCCATTGTTTCAAACACTCGATGCCCGACCAAATTAATTGCGCATCTGTGGTTGGCCGGTATTTTTTCTCCAATGCTTCTATGGATTCAAACTTCTCCGCGCGGTAAATGTAGTAGGTCCCTTTGGGGAGGGATAAGTTGGCAATCCCATGACCATCGGTGCCGTACACTTTTAAATCGTATTCCTTATTCGAATCGAGATGGTCGTCGGTGAGGATCATGAATTCTTGATTTCCCAAAGGCGAATTCCAGCCCATGGCTTGTTCTGGCGAAGGATAAGCACCACCGCAATAGGGGGTGTGGACTTGCCAAAGTAGCTTAATCGTGTAGTTCACAACTGGGGCAGAAGCTTCAGCAGATGATGCTGCCTTTTGAACAGCACATGCGGCAAAGAGTAGAGGAATAATTAGAAGGAATAGTCGATTCATAAAAAAATGACTTTTTCCAAATATACGATTTGTTAAGGAATTGAAAATTCCCAAGATTGTATCCTTTGTTACATCATTGAAGACGGAATTTGATGTAATTTTACAACGTTAAAAAACGAAAACAGCATGGCAGAGACAATGACAGATTTAGGAATTCAAGAAATTCTAGCTCAATTGGGCATCGAAGAAGTAAATAACGGTGCTTCAACGGGTGGAAAATGGTTTAAAACACGCGGTGAGCGCATCGACTCCATTTCTCCTGTTGACGGTAAATTGATTGCATCTGTCAATGCAGCCACGGAAGCCGATTATGAAGCCATCATCCTCAAAGCACAAGAGGCATTTAAGGAATGGAGAATGATTCCAGCACCGAAGCGTGGGGATATTGTGCGTCAATTGGCTGACCGCATCCGCTTCTACAAAGAACCACTTGGAAAATTGGTTTCTTACGAAATGGGGAAATCATTGCAAGAAGGTTTGGGTGAGGTACAAGAAATGATTGATATCTGTGATTTCGCCGTTGGACTTTCTCGTCAATTGTATGGTCTGACGATGCACTCTGAGCGTCCAGGACACCGCATGTACGAGCAATACCACCCACTTGGGATTGTGGGAATCATCTCGGCATTCAACTTCCCGGTAGCCGTTTGGAACTGGAATACTGCCTTGGCTTGGGTCTGTGGTGATGTATGTGTATGGAAACCGTCCGAAAAAACACCAATCACAGCAATCGCATGTCAACAAATTACGAAAGAAGTATTCGATGCGAACGGAGTGCCTGAGGGCGTTTCAGGATTGGTCATCGGTGGACCAGAAATTGGAAAATTAATGGCAGAAGATACGCGTGTTCCATTGGTTTCAGCTACAGGTTCAACGCGTATGGGTAAATCCGTAGGTGCTGCCGTAGGAGCGCGTTTGGGTCGTTCGTTGTTGGAGTTAGGAGGTAACAATGCGATTATCATCACCCCAACAGCTGACTTGAAAATGGTTGTTCCAGGTGCTGTCTTTGGTGCAGTAGGAACGGCTGGACAACGTTGTACGTCTACTCGTCGTTTGATTATCCACGAAGAGATTTACGACAAGGTGAAAGAGGCCTTGGCAAAAGCTTACCAGCAAATTAAAATCGGGAATCCATTGGACTTAAATAACCATGTGGGACCATTGATCGACAAAGATGCGGTACGCATGTATTCGGAGGCCTTGGACAAAGCAGTCGCTGAAGGTGGAAAAATCATCGTTGAAGGTGGTGTTCTTTCAGGTGAAGGTTACGAATCAGGATGCTATGTGAAGCCAGCAATTGTTGAAGCACAAAATCATTTTCAAATTGTGCAACACGAAACCTTCGCTCCGATCTTATACATCATGAAATATTCAGGAGGTGTGGAAAATGGCATCAAATTGCAAAATGGTGTTCCACAAGGATTGTCTTCTGCCATCATGACGAACAATCTACGCGAAGCTGAAGCATTCCTTTCTCAATCAGGATCTGACTGTGGAATTGCCAATGTCAATATCGGTACTTCAGGTGCAGAGATTGGTGGAGCATTCGGTGGTGAGAAAGAAACAGGTGGTGGACGTGAGTCTGGATCTGATGCATGGAAAGTGTACATGCGCCGTCAAACTAATACAATCAATTATTCCGATAGCCTGCCTCTGGCACAAGGGATTAAATTTGAATTATAAATTTCTTCAAAACCCCGGGCTTCAACTCGGGGTTTTTTATTTCCATTCGTTTGTCACTTTTCTTGAAGTTCGTACACTTACGATGAGATGAGTAAGGATAAACAAGCCTATTTTTTACTGTTGTACGAACCTGTGCACAATCGATTCGAACGGTTTTGTCGAGCACGGGCTTTTGGTGAAATGGACTTTCGGGATCTCATCAACGAAACCTTACTCATCGCGTATCAACGCATGGATACTCTTCGGTCAGAGCAAGCCTTTCTCTCTTTTCTATTCAGTATTTCGGTAAATGTCTTGAACAATCAACACCGTAAAAAAAGAGAAGAGCGTCAGTCTGAAAAACACAACACGATTGCGGATGTATCGCAGGAAATTCATGCCGATACGCATTTTTTACATCTTGCTTTAGCCCAACTGCCCGTCGCCCAGAAGGAATGTGTGATCCTTTTCGAAATCTCTGGATTTAAAATCAAGGAAATAGCCGAAATACAATCTGTTTCGGAAGATGCGGTTAAACAACGCTTGAAGCGAGGTCGTGAACGGCTGCAAGAAATACTTACCTATGTGGCGAAGCCCCACAGCAACACTTCTCACTGATGGATCAATATATAAGTTTGGACGAATTGTTTGAAAACTACAAGAACGAAACACCCGCTGTATCGTATGAGGAAACGAAGGAAAAATTTCTAAATTCGTTAAATACATCACAATTACCGACTAAACAGTCGATGAAATTGGGTTTATCATTAAAATCATGGATTATGCTGGCTATAGGAACATCGTTCATCACAGCACTCGTTTGGCTGTTGAATACCACAAGTCATGTAAATGAATTACCAGTTTCGAAGGATCCACATCCGACGGAAAGAAAAATTGCAGCTACGGATACACTTTCAGCTTCAGAAAAGTCAGAAGAGACGGTACATCAAAAAGTAAATCCTGCAGTTCAACACCGAGTAGAGCTTGTGAACTGGATAGATGAGGTGTTGAATGAACCTGAGAAAATCTCTGTCGATCAAGCTTCAACACCTGCATTCAATACCTTCACCGTCGATTTTTTCGATGAGTACATCTTCCCGAAACTGACGGACGAAGAAATAAAAGAAAACAATCGATTCAAGCGTGAAATGCTCCGTTCCCTTCAAAAATTTGACAAGAAAGACTACGCATTCATTCCTTCAGGCACCTTCCTGTATCAAAATGATTCTGTGTCATTGCAGTCCTTTTACATGGGCAAAAAGGAAATTTCGAATAAGGAATACCGCATCTTCTTGTTTGATTTGCTTATTCAAGGCCGAAAGGATGAATTTCTCATCGCTAAACCCGACCAATCACAATGGTCCATAGGTCAAGTAAATAAATCAGCCATGGAGGAACACTATTTCTCTCATCCTGCTTATGACAATTTCCCTGTGGTGAATGTTTCGCGTGCCGGAGCGGAATTGTATTGCAAGTGGCTGTCGCAAGAATTGCTGAAATTCGTCGATGACAAACATCCCGAGCGCTACAATGATGTGCGCTTGCCGATGCATGTGGAGTGGGTTTTCGCAGCTTCAGCAGAGGGAAAACAATTGCCCTATCCATGGGATGGAATTTATCTGCGGAACTACCAAGGACTGATTTTAGCAAATTATCGGGCAGAAATGGATCCGCTGCGTCAAGATTATCGTGCGAACATCACCCCACAAGACACCTTGAATCAAGGTTCTGCAACGTTTCAAGGAGAAGACATTACCGCTCCTGTCGGATCGTATTTCCCCAATGCCAACGGGCTCTTCAACATGAGTGGGAACGTCGCAGAAATGGTCTATCATTCCAACACAGACCCCCGCGTAGAGATTTACGCCAAGGAACCGGGCACTGCGGGAGGTGGATGGATGAATACGGCAGAAGAAATCAAAATTCTAGCGCCCGATCCTTACAAAGGAATTGTGGATGCACACAGAAACATCGGCTTCCGCATTGTCATGACCACATTGATCAATCCTTAAGCTATAAATTTTCGAAAAAATCGTTGCCTTTGTCGTCTGTGATGATGAATGCTGGGAAATTCTTCACGGTAATCTTGCGGACGGCCTCCATACCCAATTCTTCAAAGTCAACCACTTCAACTGCTGTGATGTTTTCCTTCGCCAAAATTGCTGCAGGACCTCCAATAGAACCGAGGTAGAAGCCACCGTACTTTTGGCAGGCATTCTTGACATCTTTCGAACGGTTTCCTTTGGCCAACATAATCATGCTACCGCCATGTTGCTGGAATAAATCCACATAGCTGTCCATGCGTCCTGCTGTCGTTGGACCGAAACTTCCTGAAGCCATTCCCTCTGGAGTTTTCGCTGGTCCTGCATAGTAAACAGGATGATCTTTGAAGTACTGTGGCATTGGTTGACCTGCATCAAGCAAGGCTTTGATTTGTGCATGGGCAATGTCACGCGCAACGATCAAGGTACCGTTCAATTTCAACCGGGTTTTAATCGGATATTGAGAAAGTTCCGCCAATACTTCTTTCATTGGACGGTCAAGATTGATCTCAACCGCGGGCTCAAGATGCGGCGCTGTTTCAGGCAATAACTTTCGAGGATTTTTCTCTAATTTCTCAATGAACAATCCTTCTTTGGTGATTTTTGCCTTGATATTTCTGTCTGCCGAGCACGAAACGCCCAATCCAACGGGACAAGAAGCGGCATGTCGTGGCAAACGGATTACGCGCACATCATGCGTGAAATATTTACCCCCAAACTGAGCACCAATTTGACTTTCTTGGCAAATGAGCTGTACGCGCTTTTCCCATTCAAGGTCACGGAATGCTTGACCATCCATGTTCCCTTCGGTTGGCAATTCATCGTAATAGCCCGCCGATGCTTTTTTCACTGTGGCAAGATTTGCTTCAGCTGAAGTACCTCCAATGACAAGCGCCAAGTGGTACGGAGGACATGCCGCCGTTCCCAAGTCTTTTATTTTGTCACGGATGAATTCTTCCAAAGATTGCTCATTCAAGAGTGACTTCGTCTTTTGGTACAAAAATGTTTTATTCGCCGAACCACCACCTTTCGCTAAAAATAGAAACTCATATTTTGCTCCTTTTTTCGCGTAAATATCAATTTGTGCGGGCAGGTTTGATCCGGAGTTTTTCTCCTCAAACATGCTGATAGGTACAATCTGCGAGTAGCGAAGGTTCCGTTGCTGGTAGGTATTGAAAATTCCTTTTGACAAGTATTCCGCATCGTCAACACCCGTAAAAACATCTTCACCTTTCTTGGCCAAGATGATAGCTGTTCCCGTATCTTGACATGAGGGCAATTGACCTTCGGCAGCCACCACGGCGTTTTGCAATAGATTGTATGCCACAAAACGATCGTTATCCGTCGCTTCAGGATCCTGCAAAATGTTGTTGAGTTTCTGCAAATGCGAAGTGCGCAAGAAGAAAGACACATCATTCATGGCCGATTCGGAAAGCACTTCGAGGGCCTTTGGATCAATCACTAGGATTTCTCGATCACCCAATTTCTCAACTTTTACATAGTCGGAAGAAACCTGTGTGTATTCAGTAGTGTCGCGTAAAATCGGATAGGGATCCGCATAAAAGAACTCAGCCATGGTATGTGTATTTTTTCTTTTTCAAAGGTAGTGATACACTTCGAAAAGCAGGACGTCCTGAGAAAAAATCACACAGAAATCAAACAATTATTACCAAACGATGCGCAATCCGAATGAACTTGTAATGTTGGGCGTGATCAATGTTTTTAATGACGGAATTGCTGTAATCGTCATGGATGGACGTGTTTCAACAAATAAGTGCAGGCGGTTCAAGAATTCACGTTTCTTACCTAAGCGGAAATCAAGTCCCATGGGGATGTACACGGTACTTGCAACATGAGTTTTCTGATTGAAGCGCTCATGTTCATGTGTCCAGTTCGATTGATTGTAGTTGGTGTTTGGCGCATAATGTTCATCAAGAAAATGGATGTCAACGTAATTATTAAATGCCATTCCTACGTTCACCCCAATTCCACCGTAAATAGACCATCTCGCTGCAGGTTTTGTGCGGAAAATTAAGGATGCATCTAGCGATAAATACGTGGATTGGTAGCCGCCATACATGTTTTGTAAGTGTGTAGAGTCAAGGAAAATTTGCTCACCTGTCTGTGTAGAAGTGAGGGTGTCATAATGGAAACTATCATACCTTGAACTTGATCCTGTACCCAATGTTCGTGTACTATACCCCAAGCCTAGACGCAAAAGTGGATTGGGCTTGTTTTTGAAGGTGAATCCTAG
>CANGIC010000104.1 GCA_947453795.1 Flavobacteriales bacterium | reverse complement strand
GCGCAATTGTTAGTCGCTTCTTCGAGTTGTAATCCGTCCTAATATCTTGAATTCTTAATATCTTAACGTCTTATTGAATTTGATGCTGCGCAAATTTGGTCCCTGTGGGAATTTTGAATTTGATTCCTTTGGAAATTAGGGATTTGATGACTTCGTCAATTTGAAATTTGATGTCGCGCAATTGGTTGTGACTTCTTCGAGTTGTATCCTGTCTTAACATCTTGAAATCTTAACATCCTAAAGTCTATTTCATAGAAAAAGCGGCCCTTTTCAGAGCCGCTTTACCTACTAACTAAACCTAACTGCGCTAAACTTAAACTATGATACTTACATCCATTTGGAAATGAATCCGTTCAGATCGGCACGAAGCGAATGGAAATTCGTTTCGAAGCCCTCTACAAGTTCTTTTTCTGCTCCGTGATTTGGCACATGGCGGTGGTCGACGGCCACAGGATTTCTATCTATTTCTCGTTCCAATGCATCCTCATTGATTTTCACCTTATGGGCGATTTCATCGATGTTGTTGCGTTGAATAATAAGCTGATTTTGGTATTTTTCCAATTCACCCAAGATGTCTGACTTCGAGTTCTTGGAAGCCAATTCACCCAATCGTCCCTCAAGAATTTTAATCTCATCCTTGTAAAAATCAAGCTTGCTAGTAAACTCGCGATTCTCTTCGTGTTGCTGGTAAATGGGTGTTGACTTACTCATAATATGTTTCTTATGTTGTTGATAATGATTGTGTTGTTCTACATTGCAAAGATTCCTTTTTTCTCCTTCGTGAAATATGACTAAGGTCATGTGAAGTGGTGATACTCATCACATCACCGATGACAACAGTCCATTTGGACCTCTTGGTGCGGGTTTGACTTTTTACATTCCTTCGTCATTTCGGTCTTTTTAGCCATTTTTATAGAGGGTGAAATGTAAGGTATGTTTAGGTTCATGCCGCGAAGCACCACCAAGAGTCCGACAAGTGTAAGAACATAGGGGACAAAAGTGTTGATGCGCTGCTGAAAGGATCGATTCATTTTGCTTGCTGCCATGCCGATGATCATCATTGCTGGAATTGTTCCAAGACCAAAGGCAATCATTGCAGCAGCTCCATTTAAAGGTGAACCACCTGTGACCGCATTCATCAAGGCAATGAAAACCATACCGCAAGGCAATAGTCCATTCACGGCGCCTAAAAGCAATAATTTAAAGGATGAATCAGATCCCATGATATAGCCGATTCCTTTAATTAAAAATCCATTGAAACTATTCCACGCGGCAAAACCTGAAAACAGGCGTTTTTGCCATGCGAAAACAATCATGGCAATGCCTGTAATGATACTTACGATTTGTAAAGCACCAAAAAGGGAAGCGGTAAAACCAATCGCACCAATTAGACTACCCAACAAGCCATAAACAAAGACGCGGCCTATATTGTATTGCAAAACTCCAGTGAAAACGCTGAATGCCGAACGATCCTTCAAAGGCAAGACCATCGCAATAGGTCCGCACATTCCGATGCAGTGTGCGCTTGAACTCAAGCCAAGCAACAGTCCGATGAGAAGTGTAGAATTCACAGGGTTAGATTTTCTTTTTGGAGGCAAGGTTTATCGTCAACATAATAGGATATCTCGACGCCGTAGTTGCCTTTGTGTAACTTGCTTACCGGAATAAGTAGGTTTTTTGAATTGTTCAACTTATAGAATTGATCGTCATTGCTATTGTTCGGTCGACGCAGGTAAACGGAAACATTGGTAAAATTTACACTGTCGGGAACTTGAACAACAACATACTCTTCCGATAATCCTACACTGATGCGGTGTTGCTGTTTGTTCGCATTGCGCATTGCACTCAATTCTTGCTCATAATTGATCTCCCGTTGGTAGTAATCTTCCGATTCTAGATCTACATTTTTTGACATGAGAATGACCACCAAGACAGTAATGAAGGTCATAAACAAGCCCATTCCGATAATAATTCCTCTTCCCCAGTTCATATGCTTATAATATTGGTCCGATAAATTTGACTTTTACGCGTTCGATTTCTTTTCCATTCCCTTTCACGCGTATATAGAGAATCTTTTTTCCTTTCTCAAGTTTTTCAAAGGGCACCTCAATAACAAATCGCTCTTTTAATTCACTTTGTGACTTTAACTTTAAGGTGTGTACCGCCGTTTCGATTTTACCGACTCGGCCTTCTAATTCCAGTGTAACGGTATAGTTATCGTGCGTTTTATTGGCCAAATCAATTTCGAAAATGTTGCTCACATTGCCATCGCCCGCGATTTGATAGGTGCTTCCTCGCTGCCTTAAAATCGTCGTTTCAAAACTGCGGCGCGTCACGAGTAATATTACCAAGACAACAATCAACCCTCCCAGTAAGGCAGTGTAAGATTTCACGCGTCGGGTCCATTGAAAAGGTGTTCTGTTTTTGATGCCGTTTTCCGAAACAAAGCGAACGAGTCCTTTTTCAAGTCCAACGCCTTCCATCATGGAGTCGCAGGCATCGATGCACGCCGTACAATTGATGCATTCCAACTGTGTACCGTTGCGGATGTCAATTCCCGTGGGACATACATGCACGCATTGGTTGCAGTCGATACAATCACCAAGTCCTGCAGCTTTTCGGTCCTCGCCTTTTTTGAATTTACCGCGTTTTTCACCCCGTTTGTAATCGTAAGCAACAACCATTGAATTTGGGTCGAGCAACACCCCTTGCAATCTTCCGTAAGGACAAATGGTGGTGCAGACCTGTTCGCGCAAGCGCACAAAAACAAGATAGAAAATGGTCGTAAAAACAAGGATGGCGATCAATCCTCCAAGGTGCTTCCCTACTGGATCGGTTTGAATTTCCCACAGGTGATCTGACCCAACGATATAGGCCAGAAAAGTATTGGCAATCAGAAAGGAAATGATCCAAAAGATGCTGTTTTTAAGGATTCGCTTTCGAATTTTCTCCCAAGTCCACGGACCATTCTTTAATTTTCGTTGGTGCGTAAAATCCCCATCAATCCAATACTCGATGCGTCGAAACACCATTTCCATGAATATCGTTTGTGGACACATCCATCCGCAGAAAATCCGTCCGTAGATGATGGTAAAGAGAATAACGAAAACAACACCAACAATGAGAGTCAAGGCAAACAGATACAGGTCCTGGGGCCAGAAAATATTGCCAAACAAGACGAACTTTCGTTCAATCACATTGAAAAGCAACAATTGTTCGCCCCGAAATTTAATGTGCGGCGCACTGAACAAGGCGAGCAGTAAGAAATAACTTACAATTTTTCGTTTGTTGTAGAGTGGTCCTTTCGGTTTTTTTGCGAAAATCCACACCCGCTTGCCTTCCTCGTTTACCGTGGCAATGTGGTCTCTGTATTCATCCTCTTCCTCAATCATATTCTCGTATTCGTTTCAGGTTTTTCCCTGAGGCATTCATTTAGTTGTTCATTTCCCTGATTCCTTTGGGAATACCTTTCCTTTTGGCTCAACGCCTTTTGTGTAAGGCAAGGACAAGACAAAACTGGCGACTTGTTGTATTTGGATCGGATTCAACTTAGAGGCATGCTCGGGCATTCCGTTCGGTGTTCCCATTTTTATGGTCTTAAACAAGTCTTTCACATCGGGGCTATAAATCCATGCGTCATCCGTTAGGTTTGGACCAATGTTTCCCTCTCCATTTGGATTGTGACATACTACACAGTTTGCTGCGAACAGGGCCTTTCCGGATGACAATGCCTCCTTATCCGTCAATAATGTCGCGTTGGTTTCATCCACATTCATCGCCATTTTTGAAAGATAAGCATCCACCTCTTTTTTCGCTTGTGCCATTTCTTTGTCGTATGCTTTGTACTGCAAATCAGCTGTTTTGAATACATGATAGTTGAAAAGGTAGATCACAGCAAAAACAATTGTCCCATAGAACCCCCACAACCACCATGGTGGCAGATTGTTGTCAAGTTCACGGATTCCGTCGTACTCGTGTTGCATTAAAATGGTGTGCTCTTCTTCAATGGCAACGGCATCCGTTAAAATCGTATTGATTTTTTTCAATGTTTGAGCTACCGGTGCTTCTTCGTGTTTTGCTGGACGCGCCATCAACATAAAGTCATTGAACATGCGACGGAGATACACTAAAACGCCTAGTAAGGTGAAGTTGATGGCAATCAGGAAATAGAGATCCATGGACTCGACCAACAACCAAGGAGTTCCTTTTTCTGCCTCACCAGGTTGCATGAATGTCAAGGCCAAGGTATGGTTGGTATAGGACATCAATGAAGTGAAACCAAGGATTAAAATGATGGCTTTGATCACTTTCGAGGTTTGACCATTTTCTTTCAATTTCTTTCTGAAGTAATCTGAACGGACCAGGGTGGTGATGGAAGATGACATCACAATAATCGCGATAAGCAATACAACGATTGCAGTAAGTAACCAATAGAATAGGGTTAAGTTACCGTTGTAATCAGGGACCGTTGCGACAGGAGCTGTTGCCGTTCCTGTTGTGGCGTCTGTTCCTGCAGGCGCAGCTGCGGGTGGCGCATAGGTGTCTACATAGTTCAAAATGGCATCAATTTCCTCCTTCGTGACTTGTTGCGGAGTCATATCTGTCGGACTAAACGATTTAATCGCAGTCGCCATGGTGCTTTTCCCAGAGGCAATTAATGTTTGTGGGTTGTTCACCCATTCATAAATCATTTCACCTTCGCCGGCGTCGGTCCATTTTTGTTTTGCCCCTTTAATTAATGGTCCGGTAGAGTTTTTATCTACCATGTGACAGGTGTTGCATTTTGCTTTAAAAAGCTGTTGTCCATCCTGTGCTTGAACAGTTGCAGTTGCAAGCAAAAGGATTGCTATTGAGAATAAGTTTTTAAAGAGTGTTCTCATGATATTCATTTTTGAATGTCCGTTTTCATTAACCATTTTGTTCTGCCTGTTCCTGATCATCAAAGGGAATTTCCCCCAGCTCTGCAATTTCAGATTTCGACATTCTGACAACGCGCGTAATCACGATGGCAAAGAAGAGTGTGAAAATCAGCAAGGAAATAATTGGGTAAATGGATACACCATTAATTCCCGTCAAGTTGTGTGTGATAAATCGAAGCATTGGATTACTGTTTAACGGTTTTACTTTTCACATCTGCTTTAATATCCGTACCCAAGCGCTGCAAGTAGGCAATGAGCGCGATGATTTCTTTGTTCTTCATTTTGGCTACTGCTTCTTTCTTATTGTAGGATGCTTGCAATTTCTTTGGAAGTGAATTCACGATGTCATCGACAATGTTTGAGGCAATGACCACTGCTTGTTTTTGCGCATCTGCTTTAGCTTGATTTTCGTATCCCTTTTTGTAAGGAACACCTAGCGTCTGCATGGCTTCAATTTTTGATTTCGTCATTGACAAGTCAAGTGTATTTTCGTCATCCATCCAGATGTAAGCAGGCATGATAGAACCTTGTGAAACTTCTTTTGGACGCAAGGTGTGTTGGTAGTGCCAGTAATTGCTGCGCAGTCCACCTTCTCTTGCCAAATCTGGTCCTGTGCGTTTAGATCCCCACTGGAACGGGTGGTCGTACACGAATTCTCCTGATTTAGAATAGCCGCCACTTTCAGGGCCTGGTGCGTAGCGCGCTGTTTCGTAGCGCAATGGGCGAATCATTTGGGAGTGGCAGTTGTAGCATCCTTCTCGGATGTAGAGGTCGCGTCCTTCCAATTCAAGTGGTGTATAAGGTTTAACACTCGAAATTGTTGGTACATTGCTTTTCACAATCATGGTTGGTATGATTTCTACCAAACCACCTATGGCGACCACAACGATAGCGATGATCATGAAGCGAATAGGTCGTTTTTCTATGCTGCGGTGCCAATATTCCCCTTTTGACGTAGTTGCGACGTTGCGTAGGGCTGGAGCTTCAGCTTCCTCATTGGCCAAGAAGTTTCCTGCTTTCGCGGTTTTAATCAAGTTGTAGAACATCATGACTGCTCCAATGATGTACAAGGTTCCACCCAAAGAACGCAGTATATAGTAAGGTTTCATGGCATCGACCATTTTCAACCAATCCCCATTTACCAAGGTTCCGTCTGGATTGAAATCTTGCCACATCAATCCTTGCATGAATCCAGCGATGTACATTGGAATTGCATACAAAATGATGCCTAGGGTGGCAATCCAGAAGTGTTGATTGGCCATTTTCTTGGAGTACAATTCGGTGCGGAACAAGCGCGGCATCAACCAGTACAGAAGTCCGAAGGTCATCATTCCGTTCCAACCCAATCCGCCAACATGCACATGTGCAATTGTCCAGTCGGTGAAGTGAGAAATCATGTTGACATTTTTCAAGGACAACAATGGACCTTCAAAAGTGGCCATTCCGTAGCATGTCAAGGCAACCACCATGAATTTTAACATGACATCATCACGCACGCGGTCCCAGGCACCGCGCAAAGTGAGCAATCCATTCAACATCCCTCCCCAAGATGGAGCGATGAGCATAATGGAAAATACAACACCTAAGCTTTGCGCCCAATCCGGCAAAGAGGTGTACAACAAGTGGTGGGGTCCTGCCCAGATATAGATAAAAATCAAGGCCCAAAAGTGAATGATCGACAAGCGGTAAGAGTATACTGGTCGTTGAGCAGCTTTCGGCACAAAGTAGTACATCAATCCGAGGTAAGGTGTTGTAAGGAAGAAAGCAACCGCATTGTGTCCGTACCACCATTGTACCAAGGCGTCTTGAACACCCGCATACCAAGAGTAACTCTTAAAGAAGGAGATGGGTAGTTCGAATGAGTTAAATATGTGAAGGATCGCTACAGTGACAAAGGTTGCGATGTAAAACCAGATTGCCACATACAAGTGTTTTACGCGGCGAATTAGAATTGTCGCGAACATGTTAAAGCCCCACACAACCCAAAGTCCAGCAATAAGGATGTCAATCCACCATTCAAGTTCTGCATATTCCTTTCCTGTTGTAATACCAAAAGGCAAGGTTAAAACGGCGCAAAGAATAATGAACTGCCAACCCCAAAAGTTGATCATACTGAGTTTGTCACTCCACATGCGCGTTTTTAGTAGGCGTTGAAGGGAGTAATAAACCCCCATAAAGATTCCGTTTCCGACAAAAGCAAAAATCACCGCATTGGTGTGCAATGGACGAATCCGGCCAAAGGATAGGAAACTGAATCCGAGATAATCGTTAAAAAATTCAGGGAAGGCGAGTTGCAGCGCAGCAATTAATCCGACCAACATTCCGGTAATCCCCCAGATAATCGTAGCCCATGCGAAGTATTTTACGACCTTATTGTCATAGCTAAATTTCTGTATTTCCATCTGTTTCTGTATTTGAATTGTTATTGGTTTCGTCGTCAAAAAGGATTCTGACCGATGGCGCATAGTCATCGTCGAACTGACCCGTTTTTGTGGCCCAAAAGAAAGAGACCAAAAAGAATAGCGCAATCAGTAAACTTACGGTCAGCATGATATAGATCATTCCCATAGAACAAATGTCATGGGAATGTCACCTAAAAAGAATGATTGTAATTTTTGAAAAAACTGATAATTATCATGTTTTTTAATGTCGCAAAAAGCGCCCATAAAGGAGTACGCCGAAGGTGCTGATACAAACGACTGTAATGGAACTCACAGGCATGATAATCGCTGCAACAAGAGGAGTGAGCATGCCTGTTAAGGCAAAGGAAAGTCCCGTGATATTGTACGCTAAAGAGAACGCCAAGCATACGCGCAATATCGTTTTTGAGAAGGCGCTTGTTTGGAGTAAAGGGTTTAAATCTGTCAACGATTTAGCATCAATAATCGCATCCGAAGAAGGTGTAAAGCGAAAGGCATCTTCAGAAACGGCAATACCCACATCGGCAATCCCCAAGGCGCCAGAATCGTTTAACCCATCGCCAATCATCAACACCTTTTTGCCTTTAGATTGAAGGTTTTTGACGTAATTCAATTTGTCTTCCGGAGTTTGATGGAAATAGATACTTGTGCTTTTGGGAAAGATACTTTCCAATAATCCTAAATCTTGCTCGCCATCACCTGAAATGATGTGTAAAGTATATCGTTCAAGTGATTTAGGTAAAATTTCAATGCCCTTGCGCAATTCGGAGGAAAACCGAAATGTCCCGCACTTTTCCCCGATGCGCACATGACTAGAAGATTCATTGTTTTCCATTTGATTTATACCAACAAAACGATTGCTTCCGAGTTGAAGATTTAATCCGTTAATTCTTCCTTCAAGTCCTTTTCCTGCTTCTTCTTTGAAGTTTTCGATCGTGGAGCTTGGGATAATTTGTTGTTCAATAAACTGATTGACAATCGAACGAGAAAGGGGGTGGGTGGAAGAATTGGCCAATGAACAAATCGATTTTTTCTCTTCCTCATTGAGTTCATCTCCAACATATTTCACATGGTACTTGCTACTGGAAGTCAAGGTGCCTGTTTTATCGAAAACAAGATCTGTGACTGAATTCAATCTTTCAATTACTGTTGTGTTCTTTAGGTATAATCCTTTTCGTCCCAATAAGCGCATGGTATTTCCATAAGTAAAAGGAGCTGAGAGTGCCAAGGCACACGGACATGCCACAATCAACACGGCCACAGCAATTTCCATGACACGGGTTGCATCAATGAAAAGCCAAGTGACCGATGCTGCGGCGGCGATAAAGATTAACGCGGCCAAGAAATACACGGACATCTTATCCTGGTAGATTGATCTTCCGCT